>NZ_JBSQBM010000010.1:0-230116 GCF_059417685.1 Paenibacillus sp. LT-B23
CTCCACTGGACCTACCGGAGCCACAGGCACCGCAGGCGCTACGGGCACATCTGGAGTCACCGGGCCCACTGGGGCTACAGGTGACACTGGAGTCACCGGGCCTACCGGACCCACCGGGGCCTCTGGGGGTTTAGCCAGCGCACTAAGCCGTACCAATACGGGACCTAATACCGTCCTGCTCGGCGGCGCGATCACCTTTGCTACAGCAGGCGCTTCTACGGGAACATTTATCACCGTAGTTAACAACACTACCTTTGGACTGACCCAGCCGGGTCTTTATAAAGTAAGTCTAGTGCTCAGCACAGCGACCCTGACCCTGCTGTCTACCATCACTCCCTCATTCACCGGAACAGCTACTCCCAGCCCGGGAAGCTACTCCTTCCCAGCGGTTCTAGCAGGTGGCGAAATCGTTGCATCTCTTCTGTTTCGGGTTACGGTACCCGGAAATTTACAATTTCTTGTATCCGGGTTGACCTTATCACTGGCAGGAGGGACCAGCTCAATGATCGTTATTGAGTACATTTCCGCCTAGCTCTCTTCTTCAAGCCTGGGCGGTCAACACCTGTTCTGATAACGCCCCTCCTTTTCCGGCAGCCTCCAAGGTGGCCTGTGCTTCCACATGCCGCCCCATTTTTGCCAAACAGATGGACATGTAGTACAGCGCATAGTTGCTGCCGACTCCCCGCAAAGTCACATATTTCCATGAGTCCTCGCCCATACGGAGACACTTTTCGAATTCATAATAAGCCTCCAGCCATAGCCCCTGATCCAACAGATACAATGCTTTATAAAAATACAAATCTACATAGTCCGGGTACAGTTGCAGTGCTTTGTCAATTCCCGGCCATATGCCCTTCAGGCTTCCGTGACGAATTAAGGTATCGTACTTTAGCTTGTAAACAAGCGCGGGCGGTAGCTTTCCCTGTTCCAGAAAACCGGTAATCGCCAAATTAATCAGTTCAAATGCCTGCTCCCATTGCTGCAAACGACTGTATTCACTTGCCAAATGGTAATCACACCAAGGGTCATATTCAGCCTGTGCCTTTTCCCGTTCCAGCAGCCGAATATTCCGCTTTGACTTTTCCTTCACCTCTACGACCTTCTCTGCATATCCATAATGGTGTACAGTCACGGGCAGCAGTGGTGCTTCTGGGACATCCTGTTTTCCCGCCGGAGGTTGCAGCCTTTCATGAATATCACGCACAAACCGATACCCGATATCATTGCGGAACAAACGAATTTGCGGACAACTGTATACAAAACCGTCCATCTCGTTCAGTACCTTCAAAGCAGCCGTGTCTGCACGGATCGCCTTTACAAACTCGCGCAGCTGTCCACTCTCATCGTGATCCAGTTCTTCATCCGCATCCAGCCATAAAATCCACTCCCCGGTGGCACGCGCTATTCCCGCATTTCTTGCTTTCGCAAAGCTGTCATCCCATTCGCGCGAATCAACGGATGCCCCCATAGAACGACAAATGTCCATTGTCCCATCCGTGGACCCCGTATCCGTAATAATGATCTCATCCACAACATCCCTGGCGCTTTGCAAGCAAGCTGCGATCCGTTCCGCCTCATTTTTTACAATCATGCACAGTGAAATGAACGGCCGGCTCATGCCTTCCCCCCCTTTCATCAGACTTTGATTTTCTAATCTATTAGAGCGCTACCCCATTTATGATCATCTCCATACCTTCACTTGTTCAACCTAAATTGCTACATAATGAGCAAGCTATCCTAATAAAATGGAAATCATACCAAGTTTTTTGGGAGGGACAAAGAGCATGGTAACCGTCAGCTTATGCATGATTGTCAAAAATGAAGAAGAAGCACTTCACACCTGCCTGAAATCAGTCCATGATCTGGTGGATGAAATCATTATCGTCGATACCGGCTCTACCGACCGCACCCAAGAGATAGCCGCATCGTTCGATGCCCGGATATACGATTTTGAATGGTGCGATGATTTTTCCGCAGCCCGCAACTATGCATTTGATCAGGCAACACAGGACTATCAATTCTGGCTGGATGCCGACGACATACTGGAAGAGCAAGACCGACTGGCATTTCTCGACTGGAAAAAGCAAGCCACCCTCTCTTATGACAGCATTACGATGGATTATGTGCTATCGGTAGATGAACAGGGGCAACCGCTACATAAGCTCAAAAGAAACCGGATTGTCCGCCGGGACCGTCATTTCAGATGGATCGGCTTTGTGCATGAATTCCTGCATGTGACCGGAAGCACCTTTCACAGCAATATGGCGGTGACCCATAAAAAGACACGTGCCTACACTGACCGTAATTTATATATTTATCTCAAGCACCGGGAGCAGGGCACCGCATTTTCTGAACGAGATCACTACTATTTTGCCAATGAACTGTATGACAACGGACGGACGGTAGAAGCCATACAGCAGTACGAACACTATTTAAGCCTGAATCAGGGATGGATCGAGGACCGGATTGCTGCTTGCTTTAAGCTGGCGGATTGTTACGGCCGACAAGGCCAAAAGCAGGAGCAGCGCATCGCTCTGCTTCGCACGCTTAATCTCGACATACCACGCGCCCAGTTCTGCTGTGCCTTTGGCAATTTATTGATTGAAGCAGAACAGTATGCCCAAGCCATTTACTGGTTCCGTCAGGCTACACTGATCGAACCGCCACAAGATTCGATGGCCCTAACCAATTCGTCCTATTACACCTGGCTCCCACACTTGCAATTATGCCTGTGTTATGACCGGATTGGTGACATTGATAAAGCAAAATTGCATCACCGTATGTCCCAGTTGCACCATCCTAACCATCCCAGCGTTTTATATAATGAACAGTATTTCTCACAGCTACAACAGGGATGAGGAAGACGGGGACCGGGTATGGCATTCCATGCAACTGACTATAGCCATGATGCAAATTCGGAGTGAAGGGAGAGATTGAACTTGTCTATGCCCGGTATTCCCGACATCAATCCCCTCATCTCTCTGACGAGAAAAGAAGTTATTCATATGATACTCGCATCCATTGCCATGGAGGAAATGGGCCTGTCCAACATACTTCATGCCGAAGGTGAAAAAATACAACGGTTCGTAAACGATGAGGACGTTTGCCTGCAAGATATCCTGCGATTGAATCGAAGCGTGGAGCGAGTATTGCGAGGGGTGGTGAATAACCAGATTCTGCTCCAGCACAAACTGGAGGACGTCTTAATACTTGAGGAACAAAGCAGGTCTAACCGCTACCCTGACCCGAACCATAAAGGGCAACCCTGCCCGAAAAAGAGTGGTGATCACAATTCATGCCACAAAAAAGAACATTGGGAATGCCACGAAAAGCCTGATGATGAATGTGACGAAGAATAAAGGACATAGCAGCAATCTGCCAGATGAACCTTATGCCCTCCAGCTTTTCCGGGCTGCAGCCCATCTCAACACAGGCCTAGCCGCTTTAGCCCAATCCCAAAGCCGGATGGTTTCCTTTTTGTCGGACAAAACAAACGAAAACATCTCCTCTCCCTTGTGGCTGCAATTGAATCATTCTATCCTCCAGCAATTGGAGATATCACTCCTGATCCAAATGGAAGTCGGAAATCATTGGAACACACTGATATCCACTTTGCATGATGACATCTGGCTCCGTCTCGAATACAGAAGTATCCTGTTCGAAATTTCTTCTTCCATAGATGCTCTGGAGACGGCTGCATCCCTCTTATTCGAACAAATCATCCGCTTACAATTTCTCCTGTCCGTCGTCCCTTCTACCCGCCTATATAAGGATGCCCCTCAGGATTCCCAGAGACTATACCATCAGATTGAACGCTCCCTTCACCTTTTGGAGCATGGGCAGCATCTGATGCATTGGATCAAAAAGCAGATCAACTCCTCCACTTCTTCGGAAAGCTCACAGTTCCATCCGGAGGTGCAGCAAGCGAGGAGAAGCAGCAGTCTGGGCTGGCTGCAATTATTAAAGTTCCAGTGGGATTCAGGCCATGCGGCCTCCACGTTACCACCGGGTCAAATGAATCATTTACCCCAAGCAATCGAGCAATTGCAATCCGTTTACAAAATTTATTCAGGCGATCCCGCTGGCTTCGACGCCTATGTACAGCAACAAAAGCCTGTCACTCCAAAAAGACAGCCTACCTTCGGAAAAGTATGGCTGTCCCCCCTGCTTCCATATTCTAAACATTTCCGATAGCCACAACGTATGAAACACATCAGATTTATGTCATAAGGAGGTTTCACATGTCCTTTCCTAATATTCCCAACGTAACACCTACGATTAACCTAACACGGGATGATGCAATTAATCTGTTGCTGTCATCCATTGCCTTTGAGGAATTGGGACTGAGTCATATCATCAATGCCGAAGGTGAAAAAATTCAATATGTACTCGGTACGATACCTGGGCTGACCGGAGGAACGGCTACCATTGCTGACGTCCTCGCAGTGGACCAAAGTGTCAAAAGCGTGCTGGACACCACCGTGAAGAAAGAGCTGCTGCTACAAGCAAAGCTCGAAAATGTGCTGGCCGCTCCCACGTTGGCCGGACCCACCGGATCGACCGGTCCGACGGGGCCTGCGGGCGGTCCGGTGGGTCCGACAGGGGCCACGGGCGCGACAGGAGCCGCAGGGGCCACCGGGGCGACGGGAACCGCAGGGATTGCGGGGGCCGCCGGAGCTACAGGGGCCACCGGAGCTACCGGAGTTGCTGGCTTAGCCGGCGCCACCGGATCAACGGGTTTGACCGGAGGCACAGGCCCTGCGGGTTCAGCGGGTGCGGTCGGACCTGTAGGACCTGCCGGAGGCACGGGAGCCACAGGGGTGACGGGAGCCACAGGGGCCGGGGTGACGGGGGCTACTGGTATTTCTGGTGCCACGGGTGTAACTGGAGCCACAGGCATTAATATCACCGCTACGAATGCTTTTGTGGCGAATACAACTGGCGGCTTGATAACGGTATTGCTTGGTGGAACAAACGTGACCTTCCCCGGTCCGCCCCAGACGCTGAGCGGAGGCATTACCATCAACGGCACGAACGATGTGCTGACACTGGCGAGTGCCGGAACCTACTACATTACCTATGAGGTGAACACAACGGCTGGTCTTCTGCTAAGCACCCGTTTGCTCATTAACGGCGTGCAGGCTCCAGGCTCCGTCATTTCACCCGTACTCTCCCTCTCTTCTTATATCAATACCGTTATTGTGAACGTAGCAGCCGCAACAACCGTCAGTGTGCAATTTTTCGGGGCCGCAGGCGTGGCTACTCTGATTGGAGGCGGCGCGACAGGCGCATCTGTGACGATTATCCGACTTAATTAAGATGCGCCATCATCTGCTGCCAGTACATCATCTCTCAAATGAGTTACCTATAACCATGCTTGCTCATCTGTATAGGCGCTGCGAAAGGCGCTTCCAACTGGAGCGCCTTCCATTTTACCGATTCATTTTCTTAAAATCTGAAGCCATAAACGCTCAAGTAATACAATAGGCTTATCTCGTCCCCTTCCATACGTTGGATTACAGTGATACACACGCCGTGAAACTGTTCTAACGGAAAATGTACTTAGGGTATCCATTTCCCATTTCCTCAAAACACTTTCTTCCGATCTCGTTCCCCCTTCAAAATTTCCACAGACTCGTGGAAACGGAGCGAATGGATTATTTCGCGTTCACGCAGAAACTTCAGACTATCCTGCAAATCCACATCATCTGTCAAATCAATCAGCCACTGATATGTAGCCCTCGCCTTTTCCTCTGCCGCAATATCCTCATACAAATCCGCGATTGGATCACCCTTGGCTTGAAAATAGGTCGCTGTAAAAGGAACTCCGCCCGCGCTCTGGTAATACAGCGCATGATCATGCGCCGCATAATATTCCCCCAGCCCGGCTGCCTTCATTTGCTCAACACTCGCATCCTTGGTCAGCTTGTAAATCATAGTCGCAATCATTTCGAGATGCGCAAATTCTTCTGTACCTATATCATTAAGTACGCCGATAACCTTATCCGGAATCGTATACCGCTGATTCAGATACCGCAAAGCCGCCGCCAGTTCGCCATCCGCTCCGCCATATTGCTCCATGAGCAATTTGGCCATATGAGGATCACATTTGCTGACACGTACGGGATATTGCAGCTTTTTCTCATATACCCACATTTATGTTCCTCCTTTATAAAAGGTTGTACCTACCTATACCTGCCACGGCCAAGGGGATTGGCTCCATTCCCAAGGATACTTGGAATAGGCACGGCCAAAATTTTGCAGAGGTCCGTACAGGAGCTGGTACTCATTGGCAATCCCCGTCCTTTCCTGCGTCAGCTTATTGAACTGTTCGATAGCCTGTAAATCATCCGGGTGCGTATTGAGATACAAATTCAGTTCCACCAATACAAAATCCACCGTCTGGAGCTTCTCCAGCAGCGCATAAAACTGTGCATCACCCGGCTTGGTCTGGGGCGCATATCCTTGGTATGGGTTTCTGTCATACTGATTGTAGCCCTCAGTATGGTTTTGTTGTTGAAACGGGTTTGAATAGGGGCTTTGATTCTGGTTCTCAACCTGGTTTCGATGCTGAAGATGGTTTTGGGCCTGACCCTGATTTGGATAATCCATTTTACTCGCCTCCCCCCTGGTTTCTACAAGACTCATAAGGGCTGTATAACAAGGGCCATAGCGTTCCCTTCCTCAGCGCCTCTTCTGGACTGAATTGAGGCAGACCTGGGGGCTGAAATTGTACAAACAGGTTCGGTGGAAGCACATAGGTTTTGCACAAAACGGGCGGGCACGGATCGAACGGACCGACAAACGGGGCAAACTCACCATGCTGTGGAAATTTCACGGGCCGGGACCTCCTTTAGTTGATCTATCTGCTTTACTATCCATCATATGCCGCATGGCCCAAGTCTCGAACACAAAATTACAGATAAAAAAAGAACCTTCAAGACCACGATAACGTGGTGCTTAAAGGCTCTTGCATTTACACTCTTTAATAGCTTTCATGCCGGAACGGAACTGACCCAAACCATGTCTATGGATCAGGACTCATCGTTGGAAAGTTCATCTTCGATTACAAGGTCGGGCTTGTGGTGAATCCTCACTCTCATAATACGAAGCCTTGTTGCTTCTTCAACCTCAAAGGTCAGGTTATAAAACTCAATTTTTTTCCCTTTCACCGGGCTGCCTTCCAGTTCTTTAAACAGCCAGCCCCCGATGGAATCCACTTCGTCGTCTTCAATGTTCACTCCAGTTAGATCATTGACATCCTCAATGAGCAAACGGCCGTCCACGGAAATGATATTATCCTTAATCTCCACGCTTGGTCGTTCATCCTCAAATTCATCGTAGAGATCCCCGACGATTTCCTCTAATATTTCCTCCGCTGTCAGTAGTCCGGCCGTTCCGCCGTACTCATCGACCACGAGAGTCATCTGGGAATGCTTTTTCTGCATAAGACGCAGCACGTGACTTACTTCCATGGATTCTGGCACATTCAAAATAGGGCGCACCACCGAGGCCAGATCCAGTTGCTCGCCCTGCTCAGCCAACAGAAGATCGGTAATATGAACAAAGCCGATAATCTGGTCCTTATCCTCAACCGCTACCGGGTAGCGAGAATGCTTGGTATCACTGATGATTTTCAGATTTTCCTTAAACGATAAATTCGTATACAAGCAGTCCATATCCGTACGAGGAAGCATAATTTCACGGGCCAGCAAATCGGAAAAATCAAAAATATTGTCCATCAGCTTGATTTCGTCCTTATCAATAACACCGCTTTTGGCGCTCTGATTCATCAAGATACGGATCTCTTCCTCCGAATGCGCCGCTTCTGCTTCACTCGCAGGCTGGATGCCGAACGCCCGTAATAGCAAATTCGCAGCGGCATTCAACACCCAGATGACAGGCAGAAATATCTTGTAAAAAAGCAGCAAAGGAGCGGATAAAAACAAGGCCACACCTTCGGTTTTCTGGATCGCCAAAGACTTTGGAGCCAGCTCACCCAATACAATATGCAAAAAGGTAATCACGCAAAATCCGACGACAACGGATACCGTTGTAATCAGTGTACCGTCAGTTACACCGAGTTTGTGCATGAGTGGCTCGATCAGGTAGCCGGATATTGCTGGTTCACCAATCCAGCCCAAGCCCAACGAAGCCAGCGTAATGCCTAGTTGGGTGGCGGACAGATAAGCATCCAGCTTCTGGTTCACCTTTAGCGCATAGCCTGCCATGCGATGCCCCTCACTTTGGAGCTGCGTCAATCGGGATTGGCGCATTTTGACCAGCGAAAATTCCGCTGCCACAAATACACCGTTCAGAAAGACGAGCAGCAGTACCAAAAGAAGATTCACCGTTAGCAATCCCCAATGAAACTCGGTATGACCTTCCAATACGAACTCCCCATTTCTATAGTTGTAATGCTTTTCTGGATTTAAAATCTACTCCCTTGTAATACATATCTGCTACGAGCAGATTCGGTCCACAGCAGGCAGCGGCATCACAATGACAGTTCACAGTCTGATTCAACGGATGCTCATTCAGCCATTCACCGAAAATATCGTCCAGACCGCGCTCCTGAATATTTCCGAAAGCCGGAATGTCTGCGAAATCCGTCACATATACGCTGCCCGTGAACATATTCACATTTACGCGGTTTCTTCCGTCCGGATCATTACGCACTGTAATATTCGGTTCTTGGCGCAGTCGGCGAAGCAGCTTGCGATCTTCCTCCCGGTCCGAACAGGCAAAGAACGGCAACGTGCCAAACAGCATCCACATATCCTGATTACGCACATCCAGCAGCTTATGAATGGAGTTGCGCATATCTTCGAGTGAAAGGACAGGTAAGGCAGAGGCAAAATTCGATGCGTACATCGGATGAACCTCATGCCGTCGACAGCCCATTTCATTAATCAACTGATGAATACCATCCAGCTTCGTGTGAGTACGGTAATTAATCATGGATTCGGCAGAAATAAACATACCCATTTCGCTCAACCTGCGGGCGTTTTCCACCATTTTCTCATAAAGGCGAACAGCCCCCGCGCGTGGAGTCGGACGTCCGGTATTTGCAAAACCCACTTCATAAAAATCGTCGGCATTCAAATAATTAAACGATATATGCATGACATCCAGATAAGGGAGCATCTTCTCATATCTGCGAATATCCAATGTCAGGTTGGAGTTGATTTGCGAGCGAAT
The DNA here is from genome assembly GCF_059417685.1 of Paenibacillus sp. LT-B23. Classification (NCBI taxonomy): domain Bacteria; kingdom Bacillati; phylum Bacillota; class Bacilli; order Caryophanales; family Paenibacillaceae; genus Paenibacillus; species Paenibacillus sp. LT-B23. Next base: position 9,202 of record NZ_JBSQBM010000010.1, read on the forward strand.
GCCACGCTCTTTGGCATATTTCAGCAGCGGAACGATCACTTCGTCCACCGTTTTATCTAGCAAAGCGGGTTCTCCGCCTGTCATACTGATCGTCTCCAGATGCTCGACTTCATCCAGTCGTTTCAGCATCAGATCTAATGGAAGGAAGGGAGCCTCCTTCATAACAAGCATGTCGCCCACAGCGCAGTGCTCACAGCGCATATTGCACAAATGCGTCACGGTCATTTCCACACTTGTCAGCAAATGGCGACCATGTGTACGCAGCGAGACAATCGGATCCCACGGATCATACACTGGCGATATTTGTGGAAGTGTGTTGTTTTGTAGAACTGTCATTATTTTTCACCTTATTTCTGTTATTAACCTCAAAAGACGTATGAATATCATATCATGATGTGTAAAGTGTCTGCATGTTTTCTTCCACTTCATCTGCTAATCCACGTGTATTGCTCCAAAAGGGGAAGCTGTAGCGCCCAGTGTGTTGGTAATCATCACCGAAAGAGATACAGACAGATCCACATCGTAAGGTGCTTTCAGTTCCTGTCCATCCCGATCCCTCACAATGCGAATAACGGGCCTTTGCGGGATTTTGGAGTGTATGCGTACCACAACCCCTTCTTCCCCCGTATTTAGCACTACGGAGAGCCCCAGCGGGTATATAGCTACACAATCGCGGAATGCCTCCAGCATCCGTTGCTCATACAGCGTGCCTGCACCTGCATACAGTACCTCCATCGCTTCATAGGGCAATAATGCCTGCTTGTATATGCGGCTTGCTGTCATCGCATCGTACGAGTCTGCCAGGCCGATCCATTTGGCGTATTCGTGGATTTGGTCTTTCTTCCAGCCGTTCGGATATCCACTGCCGTTGATACGTTCATGATGCTGTAATGCACAGTGAGCAGACAGCAGGGGGATTCCCGGCTCGTCTTTAAGCAGCTTGTAGCCGATCACCGTGTGCGTTTTCATGTGCTCGTATTCCTCGTCCGTCAATTTGCCCGGCTTATAGAGCACTTGGGGTGAAATTTTCATTTTTCCAATATCGTGCAGTAGTGAACCTATGCCCAGCTCCATGAGTTGGTTGTAATCGTAGCCACTGGATATTCCCAGTACAAGGGAATACAGACATACGTTCAATGAATGATGATACAGATCCTGATCTGCCGCCCCGATATCCATCAGCATAATAATGGCGTCCTGACGGCCTCCGATATCGTCCAGAATGGATTCCATCACCTTATAAAATGACTTGCCAAAGTATTGGTGCTTATGATCCACGGAGTAGGAGGACAGACCCTGAAACTGCTTTTTGATCTCCTGTAGCGCCACAGCCCTCGTCTGTTCATGGATCATTTCGGGGATCACGATATCTTCTGTCACCGCATCCTCAATGTATACATATCCAATTCCGACTTGGCCTAGACGTTCAATCAATCGTGAAGTAAGCTCAACACCTTCCGAGAGCAACACCATTCCATTTTCATTGTATATTTTTTTACCCAGCTTCATGCCGGCTCTCAATAATGTAACAGGTACCAGTCGCAGCTTAATCCTCTCCCGATTGTTTTGATACCTGAAGCCACCTAGCTGCAAAACACTCTTCCATCGCGCCCGGACGCTTCAACTCCATTTCAATCAAATCCCGCAAAAATTCTGGAAGCATAAATCGGAGTTCCGTTCCGTTCGCAAGCACCTCATAACCTGCTCTGAAAGTGAACATATCCAACGTACCCACCGTATATTGCTCATTTTCTTCCAATGAGCGACCCGCTACACGTATATCCGTCACTTTATCATAAGGAGCGCGGGCCGGATCATATTGAATCTCCAGACCTTCCACACACATCGTACCCAACACTTTACCTCTAAAGCCAAATCCCGTCATTTTCTTGTCAGCAAATTCCGGTAGCAAAGACTGCTCCAGCGAGAGCCGAATATCTCTTCCCCACAGCTTCATGACACAGGCATTAATCGGCGAAGGGCATAAGGAATGCAGCATTCCTTTACTGACATCACCTTGAGGTAAAGAGCCAAGCAGTTGGCCCGCATTCACTAGAGAAATAGCAGTTCCCGTAAAATGTGACACCGATTGTGCCAGCAAATTTCCGAAAGGAGATTCCCGATCATATGCGATCTCCAGTTTCCGATCCGTCACCGTAACCGCTCTCTCCATCGCACGATCTGCCTGTCTGCGATGCAGTACAATGGCCGACGCTACCTTTTCATCCAGCAGTGTGTGATCTACAGGAACTACGCCGCCTGACGTAACCCGAAACGGTTCATGACTACTGCTGCGGCTTAGGGTCACTTCACCCAGCAGGGTTCCATACTTGCCAGCTCCGCATAGAACTGTGTTCCCGATCCACAACGGTTCCTCCAGCACATGATGGGTATGCCCTCCAAGAATCACATCAATCTCCGGAAACTGCGATGCCAATTTCTTATCCGAAGGTAAACCCAGATGCGACATTACAACCAGAACATCGACATGCTTTCTCAGGGACTGAATTTGCTCGCCCAATACCTCAAACGGATCGAGTGCATCCCAACCCAGCAATTGATAGAACTCACCGAAAGGAGCCGTCACTCCGAGCAAGCCTATCTTAATGCCAGTCTTGTCCAAAATGAGCGAATCCGTCATCCACGCAGGCTTCATTCTTGTGGCGTTCTCCCTGATATTGCCGCATACGACCGGGCAGTGAATTCCTGCATATGCCTGTTCAAGAATATCCGGGGTAAAAGTCAGACCCTCGTTGTTACCAATCGTAATCGCATCGTACCCCGTCAAATTGATCACATCCACATTCGCCCCACCCAGCGTTCCTTCCGTTTCAGGGGCCATCCGGTCCATGTGGTCTCCCATATCCAGCACAAGCAGCGCATCTCCTGATGCAGCTCTTCGTTCATGAATCATCGCGGCTATCGAAGGCATACTGCCAAAATGACTATGTAAATCATTGGTGTGCAAAATGGTTAACGTTTGCTGAGTCGTCATCTCCATAACCGCCCTCCTCTATAGTTTATATATCGACTCTGTTGCTTCTAATGTTTAAGGATACCATGTTATTTCGCATTATGGTACATGTCGGCGGGGGTGAGCTACAACCTACGATTTAGCTACTCTGTTGTCTCAGGATAGAGACCCGGGGAGAAGCAAGGTCACAGTGTCTTCGTATGCCTCTGAGAAGAGACGGGTTCCTGGGACCCATTTTACAGCTAGGAATAATAGTAAATTAGTCGTTGTCATCCCATATAATTCTTGATATATTAGGTTTGCTTCGTATTTTCGACAAATTTACGACAATAAGGAGGTTAAGCACATGAGAGTTCACGTTACCGATGCCAAGCCAGGAGATCGTCTCAGATCTGATACATACAATGAACACGGCGTACCCGTCTTGATTCAGGGTACCATGCTACAGCACGACGATATTTCCAAGCTCATCATGCACGGTGTCGATTATATCGACATTGATGCCGGTTCAGCGAGCATTCCGGTTGACTTTGCCCCCGATGTTCCCGCTTCCCCCGAATCCCTTAAACGTGCCGTTCCCCTCATGGAGCAGACTATTCATGGCTTTGAAAGCATGTTTCTCAAAGCTGCCTCAACCGGCAAATTTGATGAATTCCGAGTCGATGAGCTGCTCAGCCCCCTCGTTTCAGAGCTGGCTCATCAAAAAGATGTCGTATCTCTGCTGCTCATCATGGAACGGGGAGATCACTATACGTACAATCATTCTCTCCAAGTGGGTGTACTGTCGTATTACATTGCCACATGGCTTGGATATACAGAAGAAGAAGCCTATACCGCTGGCAAGGCCGGATATTTACATGATATAGGCAAGTCCATGATACCGGATGAGATTCTGAATAAACCTGATAAGCTGACGCCTGAAGAATTTCAGGAAATGAAAAAACATTCCCTCTACGGATATAATATAATTCGCAATTCAACCAGCGATGAGATTTCAGCCATCGTCGCCTTGCAGCATCACGAAAGAGAAGATGGAAGCGGATACCCGAATGGACTGTTCAAGGAGGATATTCACCCTTTCGCTAGTATTACGGCGATTGCGGACGTATATAGCGCTATGATCTCTAACCGTGTGTACCAGACGAAGCAGGAGCTGCTCACCGTACTGCGCGAGCTGCACAGCATGAGCTTCGGACATCTTAACCCGGAAGCCACTCAAGTCTTCATCCGGCGTATGCTTCCGAACTTTATTAACAAGCAGGTCCTACTGACTTCGGGTCAGACCGGAACGATTATTTTGAACAATCCTGCTGATTATTTCAGACCTTTGGTGAAAATTAATGAAAATGAGTATGTAGATTTGTCCAGAGAGCGACATGTATCCATTGATGAAATTTTTCTGGAATCCTGATCTGCAACTGCCCATACTCCAGCTACGCGAACGAAAAGAGACTGTCCTTGATCTGTAGGTTCTTCCCTACGAAGGACAGCCTCTTTTTTATGTTACGGACAAATGCCTGATAGTCAATCATGGCTCAGCCCCAACATAACCCTCGTAAAGCGAGAATTATCCTATGGAACCTTCCATTTCGAATTTTATCAAGCGATTCATCTCTACCGCGTACTCCATCGGCAGTTCTTTGGTGAATGGCTCGATAAAGCCCATAACGATCATTTGCGTCGCTTCCGCTTCGGTCAAACCACGGCTCATCAGATAGAACAACTGATCTTCCGATACCTTGGATACCGTTGCTTCGTGCTCCAGCGTAATGTCGTCGTTCATGATTTCATTATAAGGAATTGTATCCGAGGTCGACTGATTATCCAAAATCAACGTATCACACTTGATATTCGATTTTGCCCCTTGAGCCTGACGCCCAAATGAAGCCAGTCCGCGATACGTTACTTTACCGCCATGCTTACTGATCGACTTGGATACAATCGTCGATGTCGTATCTGGTGCCAAGTGGATCATTTTCGCCCCTGCATCCTGATGCTGGCCTTTGCCTGCCACTGCAATGGACAAGACCATACCTTTAGCTCCACGGCCTTTCAGCACAACTGCCGGGTATTTCATCGTCAGCTTGGAACCGATGTTACCATCGACCCATTCCATCGTTGCATTTTCTTCTGCAACCGCACGTTTGGTCACCAGGTTAAAGATGTTTGGTGCCCAGTTTTGGATCGTTGTGTAACGAACGCGTGCGTTTTTCTTACAAATGATTTCCACCACTGCGCTATGCAGCGAGTTCGTGCTGTAAATCGGAGCCGTACAGCCTTCTACATAATGAACGAAGCTGTCTTCGTCGGCAATAATGAGTGTACGCTCGAATTGTCCCATGTTTTCCGAGTTAATACGGAAGTAAGCCTGCAATGGAACTTCACATTTTACACCCTTCGGTACATAGATAAAGCTTCCGCCTGACCATACCGCACTGTTCAGTGCTGCAAACTTATTGTCCGCAGGAGGTACAACTGTCGCAAAATACTCTTTCAGAATTTCAGGATGCTCACGCAGCGCCGTATCAGTGTCCATGAAAATAACGCCCTGATCTTCAAGTTCCTTTTGCATGCTATGGTAAACAACCTCGGATTCATACTGTGCGGATACACCAGCCAGAAACTTTTGCTCCGCCTCAGGAATCCCCAGTTTATCAAAGGTTTCCTTAATTTCCGTAGGAACCTCTTCCCACGTTTTTCCTTGCTTCTCGGAGGGTCTTACATAGTACTGGATATCGTCAAAATCCAGATCATTCATATCTCCGCCCCAGTTTGGCATAGGCATTTTTTCAAACTGCTTTAGTGCTTTCAGACGGAATTCCAGCATCCATTCTGGCTCATCCTTAATTTTGGAGATTTCCTTTACGATTTCCGGAGTGAGACCCTTACCTGTTTGGAAAATGGATTTGTGCTCGTCACGAAAGCCATATTTATACTCTTCCATTTCCGGTGCTTTCTTGGCCATGTTTCTCAAACCTCCTCTATTCTAGTTAAATTATTGTTCTTCATCAATTCCTTTGCGCAGCGCGTTCCAGGCCAAAGTCGCACATTTGATACGGGCCGGGAACTTATTGACACCTGACAAAGCTTCCAGCTCTTCATAATCGTCGAATTCGGTGGCTTCACCCTTCATCAGAGAAGAGAAGCGATTCGCCATATCCAGCGCCTGATCAATCGTTTTTCCCTTAACCGCCTCTGTCATCATTGAAGCGGAGGACATGCTGATTGAACAGCCTTCCCCTGTAAAACGGGCATCCTCGACAACGCCATCCTTCGTCTTGAGTTGAAGAGAAATCCGGTCACCACACGTAGGATTGTTCAAATCGACCGTGACCACGTCATCCTCAAAACGTCCGCGATTCCGCGGATTTTTATAATGATCCATAATTACACGTCGGTACAAGTCATCAAGTTGCATCGCCAAAATACTCCTTCGTTTGGATTAAGGCGCTGATCAAAACGTCGACTTCCTCTTCCGTGTTATAGAGGTAAAAGCTGGCTCGCGCCGTTGCACTGGCTTTCAACCAGCGCATCAATGGCTGGCAACAGTGATGGCCTGCACGTACAGCCACCCCTTTACTATCCAGCACGGTCGCTACATCATGCGGATGTACATCATCCAGATTGAATGTTACGAGTCCTACATGACGTTCAGCAGGACCGTAAATCGTCAAGCCATCCACTTCACGGAGACGTTTGAGAGCATAGTTGGCCAGACGGCTTTCATGCTGTGCAATCGCGTCCAGCCCGATGCTTTCCAGAAAATCAATGGCAGCTCCCAAACCGACAGCTCCGGCAATGATCGGGGTTCCGCCTTCGAATTTCCAAGGTAGCTCCTTCCATGTGGATTCATACAATCCCACATCGTCGATCATTTCCCCGCCGAACTCAATCGGCTCCATGTTTTCCAACAGCGCCTTTTTGCCGTACAATGCCCCAATCCCTGTAGGACCACACATTTTGTGACCAGAAAAGGCATAGAAATCAGCATCTATGTCTTGTACGTCTACTTTCATATGTGGCGTGCTTTGCGCACCATCTACGACGATGATCGCACCTTTGCGATGCGCAATAGCGGCAATCTCTTTGACCGGGTTCACAACGCCAAGCACATTCGAGACATGTGCGATCGCTACAATTTTAGTGTTTTCAGTGATGGTATTCTCCACGTCAGCTAGATCAACGCTACCATCCTCTTGAAGCGGAATATATTTTAAGGTTGCGCCTGTGGCTCTGGCTACCTGTTGCCACGGAATCAGATTGCTGTGATGCTCCATCGGTGTGATGACAATCTCATCACCTTCCTGACAGTTGGCTCTGCCATAGGAAGAAGCAACCAGATTCAGCGCCGTTGTCGTTCCTCTTGTGAAAATAATTTCCTGGCTGCGCTTCGCATTCAGAAAGCGGGCTACCTTCTCCCGCGCACCTTCATAAGCATCCGTAGCACGACTACCCAAGGTATGGACACCGCGGTGAACGTTCGAATTATCATATTCGTAGTAGTGCTTGATCGCCTCGATGACCGCCAGCGGTTTTTGCGAAGTGGCCGCATTATCCAAATAAACCAGCGGATGACCGTTAATCTCCTGATGTAAAATCGGGAACTGTTCACGGATCAATGCAGTATTCATTGGCCTAACTTCCTTTCAACAAGGCTTTGCAGCTGCTGTTGAAGTCCTTCAAGCGGAATTTCAGAAACGACAGGTGCCAGGAAGCCATAAATAATCAAGCGTTCAGCTTCTGCACGGCTAATCCCGCGGGACATCAAGTAATACACTTGTTCACGATTCACCTGACCGACCGAAGCTGCGTGACCTGCGGTCACATCATCCTCATCAATCAGCAGGATCGGGTTAGCGTCACCACGCGCTTTCGGGCTCAGCATGAGAACACGTTCTGTTTGCTGGCCGTCTGCTTTGGTAGCACCTTTTTCAATTTTTGTAATACCGTTAATAATGGAAGATGCATTTTCACGCATAACTGCGCGTGTAATCATCTGGCTGGATGAACTTTTGCCAAAATGCTGTGCTTGTGTCGTATAGTTCAGCTTTTGCGAGCCGGAACCTACAGCAATAATCTTGGCATCCGAGTTGGAACCATTGCCTTTCAGCACGGACATCGTATTGCTCGCTGTATTGCCGTAGTTCATTTCTCCGACAATCCATTCGATAGCTGCGCCATTACCCAACGTAGCGCGGCGGATCGAAATATCCGTTACTTGCTCTCCAAGCTGATGCACGGATGCATAACGCACCTTGGCTCCTGCATTGGCTACCACTTCTACTGCTCCATTATGAATGACAGGTGCTGCCAAATCCGCAGATACATAGTTGTCTACGTACGTTACGGAGCTATTGCTTTCTGCAATGAGCAGTACGTGAGGTGCAAAGGTTGCTGTCGCATCGTCTGTCAGGAAAACAGCCTGAAGCGGAACATTTAACTCCACATTCTTCGGCACATAAGCGAATACTCCACCGTTCCAGATCGCTGCGTGCAGCGCGGACAATGAATTTTCATCCGACTTAATGACCGTATTCAAATGAGCTTTAACCAGATCACCATGCTCCTTAACCGCCGTTTGCAGATCCGTGAAAATAACGCCTTGCGCTGCCAATTCCTCGCTCAGCTTCACATATACCGCGCCGGAGTTGCGCTGGATAATCAGACCGCCCTCCTGCTGATCTTTTACCAGATCGGCAATCGCTGCAGGAACCTGCCCCACCGATGCAATTGCCTCACTGTTTGTATGTTGACCGTAATCGTTGAGATTCCAACGTTCGATTTTGGTTTTTTCAAATACCGGAAGCTCCAGTTTGCCTGCAAGCTCAAGTGCTTTTTGTCTGTCTGCGGTCAGCCATGACGGCTCGCCGTTACGTTCGGACAGAACACGCAGTTGCTCGGAATCTACCGGAAGGATTGTTTGTGTACTCATTAGTTTACCTCCTCGCTTCCGGCTTACGCCTCTTGTCCTACAGTTTCATCAACGATACCCAGTTCTTCCTTGATCCAGTCGTAACCGTCCGCTTCCAGACGCTCAGCCAGCTCAGGTCCACCGGATTTAACGATGCGTCCTTGCATCATGACATGTACGAAATCTGGCTTAACGTAATTCAACAGACGCTGGTAGTGAGTAATGATGAGGAAACCGCGCTCTTCGGAACGCATAGCATTGACACCGCTAGCCACGATTCTCAAAGCGTCAATATCCAGACCGGAGTCGATTTCGTCAAGAATGACGATTTTCGGATCGATCATCATCATTTGCAAAATTTCATTCCGTTTTTTCTCACCACCGGAGAAACCTTCATTCAGGTAACGGTGAGCAAACTCAGGATTCATTTCAAGTTCCTTCATTTTGCTTTCCATTTGGCGGATAAATTTAATCAGGGAAATTTCCTGTCCTTCTTCACGGCGTGCGTTAATTGCACTACGCAAAAAGTCGGAGTTGGTTACCCCTGCAATTTCACTCGGATACTGCATAGCCAGGAACAATCCCGCACGTGCGCGCTCATCCACTTCCATGTCCAGAACATCTTCTCCGTCCAAAGTTACTTTGCCATCTGTGACTTCATATTTGGGATGCCCCATCAAAGCAGAAGCCAATGTACTTTTACCCGTTCCGTTAGGACCCATGATGGCATGGATTTCTCCGCCCTTCATTTCGAGGTTGATGCCTTTCAGAATTTCCTTGCCTTCAATGGTCGCTTTGAGACCTTCAATCTTAAAGTTTGTAGCCATATTCGGAATACCCTCCAAAATTTGTAGTGTGGTGTCGAAATCAGAAAGTATATTTAAACAGGGGAGCCCCCTGATTTCAAGCAAGCGAAATATTTAAAAATTTATTTATAATCATTCTAAACTGATTCTCAATGATTCTCAAGTTATTTTATAATAAATATCTTTAAGGGTGCAACCAACAGACACACGTTAAGCGACTTTCTTCATAAAATATTCATACTAACTCAGCTCACAAATGGCAAAATACCCATCTAAATACGAAGTGTGTTTAAAAGCCAACATGCTGAACAATGAAGAAGAAAGGTGCATTTTACCGTGATTTTCTGCTTCCTATTTTATATTATAGCGTAATTATTCATCATTACCGCATATCCCATCATAATCGTACCCCATCTATGAAAAAACATTAAAATGCTGTAAATTGTCTTTTTCAGCCATAAAAACGCTACCGACAACATGATGTCAGTAGCGTTTTTACATGTGTAGCGCTTATTTCAGAACACGGTCCCACTTCTATCGGGATAAGAATTTAACTGTCAGAATCAAGCTTTCAGCATCATTGTTATGGTTAGCCCAGATAAGAGCGAAGCATCCACATATGTTTATCCAGATCCGCCTTATAACCAATCAGCAAATCTGCGGTTGGCTGATCAGAAGTACTTTCTGCCAATTCAATCCCTTCCTGAAATTCCTCACAGACGGTGGCAAAGTCCTCAATCAGCGTTTGTACCATTTTCGGCGCATCCTCATTACCACTTGCCTCGTGAATCGAGGACAACTCCAAATATTCTTTTAACGTTGCGGAAGGAGAACCTTTCAGCGCCAGCAGGCGTTCAGCGATCTCGTCCATTTTTAGCGTAATTTCATTATATAGCTCTTCAAATTTGACATGGAGTGTAAAAAAATTGGAGCCTTTCACATACCAGTGATAGTTATGAATCTTCACATATAGCACATTCAGATTAGCCACCTGACGGTTTAACAGTTCTTCCACCGATTTCGTTTGCGTATTTTTCGAGTTGCTTGTTGTTTTAGCCATAATAAATCCCTTCCTTTTTCATCAAATTGATCATTCAGGAACGTTTACACATTCATCCACCGTCATTTTGACGGGAAGACGCCAGCGGGCACGGTATTTCGCCTGCCGGACGTCTGTTTATTATTTACCCTTCCAGTATAGAGACGAAACAAAATAACAGAGTTCCTGAGTGCTCTTCCGGCGTTTCGTAAAAAAAATGTACAAAATTCAAGCGTTTTTCGTTATACTTGGCTCTATCCAAGCAAAATGGTTGGTTTAATCTTTTAGTATTTTTGGAAAATCGACTTAAGCACATTTTATGGAGGTGACTTCGTTGTCCCAATATCATCCTTTAACAACAGAAGAAGCAATTGAATTCGTGAAGGGCATCCCCGGATTTTTTAGTCAGGACGCCCGTCTGGAATGCCGAGAAATCGGTGATGGTAACCTGAATCTGGTTTTTCATATTACGGATTCTGAATCTGACAAGAGTATCATTGCCAAACAGGCGCTTCCCTATGTGAAAATTGTGGGTGAATCCTGGCCGCTGTCACTGGATCGTGCCCGTATTGAACGCGAGGCACTTCAGCAGGAGCACCACATTTGCCCTGAGCTGGTTCCTGCGGTACTCGGCTATGACGATGAACTCGCCTTGACTGTGATGGAGGATCTAAGCTCATACACAATCATGCGCAAAGGATTAATCGAAGGAAACACATATCCGCATTTCGCTGACCATATTGGAGAATTTCTGGCACGTACGCTCTTTTTCACCTCGGATCTGGGCATGAATCAGCAAGACAAAAAAGAGCTGGTCAAGCGCTTTATCAACCCGGATCTTTGTAAAATCACCGAGGATCTTATTTTGGATGAGCCTTATCGGTTTTCGGACAATAACAACTATGGTTCGTACATCGAAGACGAGGCTGAGGCACTTCGTACAGATCATGCCATTCATCTGGAAGTGGCTTTGCTGCGTGAGAAATTTCTGACGCGAGCAGAAGCGCTACTGCATGGCGATCTTCATACGGGTAGTATTTTTGTAACAACGGAGTCCACTAAAGTCATTGATCCCGAATTTGCCTATTACGGACCGATGGGCTTTGATATTGGAGCAGTAATTGCCAATCTGCTGTTGAACTACGCAGCACAGCCCGGATGGACTACTGGTGAGACAGCTATGCAGCAACGGCGTGACTGGCTTTTAGAGACTGCCATTCAGGTATGGGAGCGGTTTGAGAGCGGGTTCCGCAAACTGTGGGACGAGCATGTTACCGACCACATGGCCCGCACACCGGGATATCAGGACTTGTACCTCCAGAAAGTGCTGCAAGATACGATTGGCTTTGCAGGCTGCAAGGTCATCCGCCGCATCATCAGCTTGTCGCATGTGGCCGATATAGATACGATTGCCGATCCTGCGATCAAGGAAGCAGCGGAAAGACTGGCGTTATCTATAGGAAAAGCCTTGGTTCTCCACAATCGCGAGGTGCATTCGATCCATGAATTGGGAGACATTATTCAGACAGCAACGGCTGCCCAAACTAAAGGAGCTTAATGGATATGAGTGAAAATAAAGAATCTGCGACTAAAGCTTCCAATGAAGCAATCGTGCCTGGTCAGGCTCTCTCGTCGCTTGTATGGAAAGGTGACCACTTGTCCATGCTGGACCAGCGCCTGCTGCCCGAATCCATCGTGATGCTGGATTTGTTCACAGCCGAGGAAGTGTGGGATGGCATCCATGCCATGAAGGTACGCGGTGCGCCGGCCATTGGTATGGCTGCGGCCTACGGCGTCGTGCTAGGTGCTTCCGCTTACGGCGGAACCGATGCTGCTGGATGGCTGGAACATGTACACAGCGTTTGCGGGCATTTGGCTACATCACGACCGACCGCGGTGAACCTGTTCTGGGCACTGGACCGTATGAAGAAGCGGGCCAAAGAACTAACGGCCGAAGCGACCGGAGGACGGGTCGAAGATTGGAATGCCGGATTGGAGCGTGAAGCAATATCCATTCAGGCAGAGGATGAGGAAGTATGCCGCCTGATCGGCGTCCATGCTTTACCTCTATTCCAAGACGGCATGGGCGTGCTCACTCACTGCAATGCAGGCGGGCTGGCGACAGCGAAGTATGGGACGGCGCTCGCTCCCATGTATCTTGCACATGAGAACGGCATACGCCTGAAAGTGTTTGCCGACGAAACGCGTCCTGTGCTCCAAGGGGCGCGACTGACGGCTTTTGAACTTCAGCAGGCTGGTATTGATGTAACCCTGCTGTGTGACAATATGGCTGGCATGGTCATGGCCAAAGGGTGGGTTCAGGCCGTCATCGTCGGCACGGACAGAGTCGCTGCCAATGGCGATGTTGCCAACAAAATCGGGACTTACAGCTTAGCTGTGCTGGCCAAGGCGCATGGTATTCCTTTTTATGTAGCTTCACCGCTATCTACAATTGATTTGCACACGGCAACAGGCGTAGACATTCCCATCGAGGAACGCCCTGCTGAGGAAGTTACCGAAAGCTTCGGCAAAAGGACGGCTCCACAGGGTATCAAGGTCTATAACCCGGCTTTCGACATTACACCTCAGGAATACATTACCGCCATCATTACCGAAAAAGGGATCGTTCAAGCTCCTTTTAGCGACAGCCTGGCTGCTTTATTTGCAGATTAATTTGTCTGGGCCATGTAGCTCGTATGAAGGTTGAAACGTTTTACTTGATAAAATGTAACTTTTCTATTGAAAAAACCGGAGCGAAGTTGCCCCGGTTTTTTCGCGTTTTTCTACCTTCGTAGAGCAAAAGCTCCACCCCTTAGACCAGCTTCAAAAGCGCCTCATACCCTGGCATACCCGGCTTAATCCCAAGCTGCTCCGCTTCCGTCGTCACCGACTCCATAGGCGCTTCCAACAATTCGCGCAGCGTTTTTACACCCACAGCTCGTGCGGCAAGAATTTTCCGATCTCCCAGCCGTTCATTCAGCAATCCGACATCCAGTGCGCCGCACATGATGTAACCACGGGAATTGGAGATGGTCAACAGCGTTGTTTTAGGCAGTTTGACCTCAACTCCGATAAATGTATGCTCACCCACCTGTACGGGTTCCATGTGTATCATTGTCCTCACGTACACCTCCTCTTTGTTCATCCGGGATATTTTATGCAGCATTTGCGCGTGAGTGTGGACACCCGTGGATATGTATTGAATTTTAGTACACTAATTTTTGTAAAGTCATTTTCCTAAGCCACGTCAAATTTGACACGTTTCGTTTGATACAAGGTGCATGAAATTGGCATACACCCTGTTCATTTAATTAAGTATGTAAAAAGTGTACTACTGTCAATAGAATGGAAACTGGAAATCGAGAAGTTCAAGCGGGTTTTCAGTACAAGTATTCATACTGATTTAAAGTTTCACAACATGGAGAAGAAATGAATTTGATTTATTCTAGGATTCTCAATTCTCTGTGTCCACTTTCTAATCTAAATCCAGGATTTACAAAATTGGACTTCCAATGAGTAGTAATTCAATTATCTTTAGCATATGTTAAATTGCATCCCCTTTATTCAGACAGGATAACTCTACAAAAAAGCCCACCTCTTTATACAATCAAAGAAGTAAGCTCAGATATAAATTATTTTGTAACATCAATTATTTTCTTAGCAATCAATCGACACGCTTCAATACTTTTATCGAACTCCTTTTTAAAAGATTGTGCAAATATAAAATGAATTTGTTCGGCTAATTCATCTACAGAGTTTGTTTCATTACTTTTCTCATAAATTTTACGTATTTCTGAATAATATTCATCCTCTAATAAAGGATATATTTCGATTGGATTCCATTCATTAATGATTTGTACGATATCAGTGTCCATTTCTATATACCCCTACTCTCCAAATAACGATTTAGATAGTGCTTTATATGCATCATCATACTTACTCTTAGGAATAACTGTAACAAGTGTCCCATCGCTAGCAACTACAGCGGCACCTTCTTTTGAAAAAAACAAATGCTTACTACCATTATTCTGGGAAAGGGACTTCCCATTCTCTACCCAAGAATCTGCCATTTCTTTTGTTACGCCTCGCTCTTGCATTCTTTCTAAAGCATGATTTGAAGAATTAGACCAATTTATATGTGTTCCCGGATTCTCAACCAGTGTCCCTGATTTTCCAAAAGTATCACCTATCTGTGCAATTTCACCTTTTCCCTGAGTGTTAGGCACACTTTCTGCCTTAGCTCCCGAAGAAGGAATGGATTTTGATGAACCCCCACCTTCTCCCTTCATCATCTGCCACAATTCCGCTGAGCTTTTCCCTATTCCGCTTGCGCCTTTATATGCAGTGGTGCCTCCATGAGCCGCCAAAGCCGCCGATCCAATCAATCCCGGGATTCCCACGATGCTCCCTACGCCTGAAGCTGAAACAACGGCTGATAATGTTTCTCCACCCGCTCCAACCACCACCTCACCAGCACCCTGTAGTGTTGTAGCTACGTGACCGAGAATTTCACCTACTTTAGCTGCCATTGGATGATCATAGTCCCGTTCTTTATCAGGTAACATCCCCAAGGTTAAATCTTCCTGAATAGCTCCTTTTGCTCCCTGAGCCGTATCCCATAATATTTCACCTTGAACCCTGCTAGCTTCCATCTGAGCTTCAGCCTTGGTAATTTCTTCTTTACCGATCTGTTCAAAGATTTTATGTAACCAACCTTCACCGCTGGATGCCGTTTTAATAGGTGCACCATTCCCCGGTACATCCAATACGACCTTTTCTCCGTCTACCTGTGTGAAGTTTTTTGAGATAAAAATAAGTTCCTGGGCTACCGTAGATAATCGTTCAAGCGTCACACTCATGGATTGTTGTGCTCTTTGGAAGTCTTGGAAGAATCGCTGACTTGTCAATCCATCCCATCCACCTTGGACGAACATCATTTGCCGATTCAGTTGGTCACACATATGTCCCATTTGCTGTTTGCCCTGCAAGAACTGGTCAGCCACTTGCATCAGCTTGTCAGGTGGAACCAATATTCTGCCCATTTGATCACGCCCACTTTAATTTAGATGGAAATAAGCTTATCAGAAGGGGCGATTTAGGGATATCCATCTATTATCCTGAAATTCCCTTTTTAATAATGTGACAAATGGACTGAGATAAAACAGAAACTACCATGACTAAATAGGTACAAATACATATAGTATATGGGAACACCAAAGGTCAACTTGATAGTTGGTCATTTAACTAATACTAATGAAAAAGAAAACTATTTTAATCATTGTCGGAGCCGTCTTAGCAAATCAAAAAGGCTAGACGGACAATCCCATCTAACCTTCTGTATTGATCATAAGAATTTAATGATCTGCTTCAATAACTGATGTGAATTTAAATCATCTTATCCCTATTAGGGATGATTAAATTTCGCCATGATGTGTCGGTTGATAACTAGACCCTTTATCTGGAAATTGTAAAGGTATAGTCACTACTGCTACTAACATAAAGCTGGCTACTAAAAAGGTTAGAATAATTTTACGTTTCATCTTCATCCACCTCATTAATCAAATTTCTGAAAACTGCCCTTGTCTCAGCAGAAGCATGTTCTTGAAAAAACTCAAACAGTCTCATACATTTAATTATATACGATTTATTATTGATTAATGTAGATTTTTCCAAACAACTTAATAAAAATCTAAAACCATCAGAAAATCTTCCTTTGGTCAAATAGTAAACTGTTAATTCCTTCGAAAAATGTATAAAACGTTCTGTTATGAATCGTTGCGTATAAAAGCTTTCGATGCTTTGTTCCTCCAGATAAGATGAAATATCCACCTCAAATTGCTTTAGAATATCATCTACATCAAAATGATATTGGTTAGCAGCCTCAACTATAATATCAAGTGCGGGAAGAACTTCATCTTTTCTTGATGAAAAATAAGCAACATAATCGGGAAGCACGTTTACTTCACCCGCAAGAAGCCTATTCACATAGGTATTGGCGTTTGCCCACTCCTTAAATTGATTTTTCCATTTTAGGGTCGTTTCATCTTCTTCTTCCACCCAGCTTAAATCGGCATATTTCTGGATATGCTGGAGCCCTGTTTCATAATCTTTCTTAGCATCACAAGCTTCAGCACGAATTAAATGTGAAAATGCCCAGTATACAAATGGAGGGTAAAAAGACTTCTTTCTATGTTCGCTCTTTGCATGATACTGTTGATCGATTTTGTATTGTATTTCTGCTTTATTTCCCAAAGTTGTAGCAAACTTATTGGCCTTATCCCACTTACGCAATGAACGACATGTATTCACTAAATCCCTTAACGCATCTAGCTGATCCGCTTCATCCAAGCGCTCAACGTAAGTTTGAAACTGAACTACCGCATCATAGTTTTCCTCTTGATTATCACCTTGTCTAGCCACAAATAATCGGTACTGGCACACAGCCAGACGTTCTGAATATTGCTTTTTCTCACTTACAGCTACATTTTCATAAAGTATAGCTGCCGCCTCATATAACTCTTCTTTAAAGAGTTCTTCAGCAAGTTCGAATAAGGATTCTGAGTATCCCAACTTGTCCATCAATAAGTTTACAACTTCATGAATACAGTCCAATTTGTTTAATCTCGCACAATTATGTAAGAAAGGACTCATTCGACGCCAATTCGGGTTAGCTTCCGCTAAATACTCATGCACATATCGTTCATAATAATAGCCGACAGGATGCCCCATTGCTTTTGTGATTCGATCTAGTTGATCGACTGAAAAAGTGCGGTTCCCATTAATGATGCTGCTCATCGTACCAGGATTCATGTCTACTTCTCTGGCTAAGTTGCTTAGAATTAAATCATTATCTTTCATATGATTGGTTATCTCTGTGAGTATCGTGGCTGTATTAGACAAAATAAACCACCCCTTAAAAGGAACTTGTTAGGAATCAACTCATTAAAAAGAAGGCTATTGCAATCCAATGATAAAACAGACTTACTGCAATACATTGTACCATCTTCTGGAACAATATCATATACCTCTCATATATTTACTTAAGATACCTTTTCGGATTAACTCCTTTTTAAAAGATTGTGCAAATACAAAGTGCATTTGTTAGGCTCATTCTTCTACAGAATTTGTTTCTGGAGCTGAAACGACAGCTGATAATGTTTCTCTCCACCTGCTCCACCCCGTACTTTATAACTTTTTCAAAAACTGTGGTGGTACAAAATCAGAAAGCCAAACCTCGTTGTTTGCATAATAAAACTTCACATTATTAGCTAGAGCACTTGTCGTGTTAACTTCCAGAATCGCCAATTCTCCACGTCTACTGCCTGCTAACGTTGCAAATTCAAGGGTCTCGGACAAATGGACGTACTCTCTCCCCATTGATTTAATTCCTTCTGTAAGGATCTTCTCTATAACCATAGTATTTGTACCATGATAGAGAACAATTGGGGGTTGAAATTCCTTATAGTATAGTCTTCCCGCGCTGTGGCCGTAGTTAGCCCGTATGTACCCATTAACAGTTTCATATCGCTTTTTTGCACAATTCGTTACGACTTGATTGATATCCTCTTCTCTTATATCCGACCACCTATTTTCTGATTTTATTGCTTCAACTAAATCCTGGACATCACAATACCCTTCATGGTTCAACTTAACCCCAAATTGTTCTGGTGTGTGCCTAAGTATTTTGCTCATGAATTTACTAAGTCTCTCTTCTTGCTTAGGTGACAACATAACTTTCTCCCTTTGAATTAAAACCGAAAACACCCCTTATCAACATCATTATTACAACCTTTCGATTCATAAATCAGTTTCAAAGTGTAACTTCTACAATATCGCCATGAAAGCGACCAAAATGTACCGCCCTATGAATGAATAAACCTTTTATTATAGGAACAATATACCATATAACGGTACACTTGTTCGATCATTTATTTAGGATATTAAATAACAACACTCTACAGATGGGTTTTAGACGATGGATTGAAGAAAATTCACGATCTGCTCTTTATGATGCCTGTCATGATACACGAACATTTCTTGCAAAAAGCTTTCCATTGTATACGGCTATTATGGAATTGACTTATAAAAACTGATTCTGAAACCATTTTGAGCTTCCAAATCAACCGCTTACCCATCTGAGATCTCAGCAATCGTTGCCAAGTGAATTCCTCCTGTCTCATATTAGAGCGAGAAGTTCTAAATCAGATTGATTTCAATTCGTACAAGCCATTTTGAAGCGAAAGACTGGCAGGACATGTACCTTTAATCAAGACTTTGGTGTTGTACTCGCGTGGCATCCTATCGTCCGGGAACCAAGGCCGCTGCTTGTCTATTACAATTAATAATCCTTCCGCGTCCCCTAGAGGAGTGAATTGCGGCCCAGCTCCACCCCATGAATCAAGTTGGAACACTTCTGTGATGGTTTTGCAACATTCCGGAACATTATCGACTGGAAGGCCAATCTCACTTATACGAAGTAGAGCCTTTGGCCCGAAAGCTTCATCTACAGCGTTATCGAGTGAATGGTGAGCGATGAACTCGATGAGGTTATGATCTGGATCATAGAAGTAAAGTGCTGTTGCATTCCAGCTTTCGAAAAGAAACTCATCCTCTCCGGTTCTTGAAATCAATGAGATACCCCGGTCGATTACCCATTGTTTTGCTTCAATGAACTTATTGGTTGGAATCGCAAACGCAACGTGATAAAACTCATCCTCCATGAGGGAATCTTCCTGAAAAGCAAGAACCGATTCGCCAGCTCCAAATGATAACCGTGAAGCGGTTTCCTCCAGAACCTCCAGACTCAAGAGAGAGCCGTAAAAATCTTTCATGGCTTCAAATCTGTGTGTATTCAAGAGCACTTCTGTTATTTTCATCGCGTTCGTCATCCTCCTTAAAATAAATGATTTTTGCTCAAGATAGCTTGATTACATAAGCCGTAGATTGATATCCAGTGTCCTTCATGACCCCTGTTGGAATCAACAGCTTTTTACCGGAAGGGCTCCAGCGTAGCTGGTCACTTATACCATTATCGCCCAAGACCGGAGTTTGCTCCCCTGTTTCTGCTTCTGTAATGAAAAAACGGTATTTATCTCCATCCTCAGAAACCGCATAGGCCAGCTTGCTGCCATCCGGCGACCAGCTTGTTCCAAACAGTTGCGTACCCGTAGCCAATGTGGACAGCTCTTTCCCTTTGATATCGCAGAGTACCAATACGTTCTCCCCGGGTTTGGTGTGTTTAACAACCGCCAGCTTGCTGCCATCCGGGGAAGGAAGGACCACCCAGACATCTTTTTTCAGGACTTCGGATTGCCTGGTTTCTGTATCATAGGCGATCATTTCCCCCATAGCGACATAGTAGATCGTATTTCCCGACTGAGCCACGCTAGAAACACTTCTCTGTCCAGTCTTGACCGCGACTTCACTTTTTCCATTCACGTCAGCCCTGATAATGTCCCCTTCCATATTGGGAAAAATAAAGTGACCTGTATCCTCCCATACGCCTTCCCCGGCCATAAACTCCGCATCGTACATCTTCACGGAAACGCCAGTTTCAAGATTCATGATGTAGCCTATTCCTGTGGATTCATACAATTGCTGATAAAGCATATGCTTCCTGTCAGGGGACAGCTTTGCAAATCCGTAGCTTTTCTCCCCCTCCAGCAGCGGCGTCTCCCCACTGGAAGCAAGATCATATTGATAGAGGTTATGTGGATAACGTTTTTCTCCCTCAATTATCACGGGGGAAAGCTTCCTGTTCTCTTTATCAACCGCAAGCGCGCCTTCACTCACCCAATCCATCCCGCGCACACCCTCGATCTTAGCAATGCCCTCCAGCTTCAACTTGGTGTATACGGATTCAGTGGTGTTATCCATCACGGTAATCTTTTTGCCGGACTTCTCTACGACCTGCCGCGCCTCTGTGTTTCCTGTACTGCACGCAGTCATGGACAGAAGAATTGCCGTGGCGAGCAGAATGAGTCCTGTCTTGCCCAGCTTGCTGTGGATATTTGCGTTCATTGCATGATTCCCCCTAAAAACGTTGTACAGCATGGACATGATTGAATTCGATTCATACAAAACTCGCTGTGGAGCCTAATCATGATGAGTCCTGTGTAGCCTTAGCCTGCTCTAAGCATACCGGAGGAGTATTTCCAAACCACAGCTGCTTGTTTCCAAGTTGTAAACTTTTTGCGTAGCTTTGATACAGAGTGCAGACCTGTTAAGATGTGGCCGGAAAAGATAGCTCAAAAACCGAACCTTCGCCTTCCGAGTCCAGCAGCGTAATGCTTCCATTCTGCTTCTCGACCAGATTGCGCACCAGTGACAGTCCCAGTCCCGTGCCGCCCGATTGCCTGGATCGGTCGCGGTTGACCGTGTAGAAGGGCTCGAAAATCCTCTCTCTGGCTTCCTCAGGAATGCCTATGCCGGAATCACGGATCGTGATCCTTACCCGGTTGTCCCTAAGCTCGCTGTGAACATGAATAGTTCCTTGAGGAACATTGTATTTGATCGCATTATCCAGCAAATTAATAAAAATATGCATAAAGCTCTCTTTATCAATCCAGATGTGGGCTGGCTCCGCATCGCAGGAAATAGTGATACCGAAGCGCTCTGCCTTGCCACTCATACGTGCACAAACATCCTGCAGCCCCTCTGCAACCTCCAACAGCTCGGCCTGTGACTCAAAATCATATTTTTCCAGCGCCGACACCTGTAGCACCTTCTCCACCATTTCATATAGCCGCTGAGTTTCCTTGGCGATGCTGGCCTTGGCTTCCAACAGCAGCTTGGGATCATCGTCGTACATATTCAGCAGATCCACGTAAGCTTTAATGGAGGTCAGCGGTGTCTTGAATTCATGGCTAATATTGCCGATATATTGCTTCTGCTGCTGCTCCAGCGCCTGGAGCTTGTGGATAGCCAGTTGCAGCTTCCGTTGCTCTTCATCCTTAGCAGCAATACTCTGCTCAATCTCCATGCTCATAAAGTAGATGCCCTCGGCCAGCTCGCCCAGTTCATCCTTTCTCCTAAGTGGAGGAGCCTGAATATATTCGGCGCGGCGGATATCCTCTGCCGCCTTTTTTAACCGTCCAATGGCTGCGGCTGCCCGGTTAAAATACAAATATCCAATGATGAAGCTTAGCAAAAGCACCGCGATCCCTGTAGTCAGGAACAAATTCTGGAGGGTTCGTAGAAAACTCTGCGAGCTTTTGAGTGAATATTGCAACTGAACTACCCCCATTTGTTCCTCTGGCCCTTGGAGCGGCGCCAGATACAGGAGTGTGTCCCCCACAACCTCATATGCAATTTTATTTTGCAATGCATAGGCCAATGCAGCATTTACTCCACTCTGCTGGTCCACCGCTGGATGATCTTGAATTGAGGTGCCCACCTGGAGTCCCTGCGCATCATATAGCGTGACTCCCAGTCCGGTAAATCCGGCCAACTCTGTAGCCAGCCCCCGGCCCCGCTGTTTCATAAATGTCTGTGGGTCCAACCGCGTACCCGTATAATAAGTCTGCTTCACTCGCAGATTAACCGTTTTGACGTGCTGGGCCAGATAAACCTCGGTTTGAGTCTGCTGGTTCTTTTCCACCCCTTGAAGAACGAAATAGCTTAGCACGCCTAGAGCAAGAATAAGCAGTACAGCCAGGAACAGACTAAATTTCAGCTTGATGCTAATTCTCATGGATAATCACCGCTCATCTTTTCTTTATTTGTCTCCTTTTATCTCACTCAAAAGCCTGGCATTTACATTCAACGCTGAAAATTGAAATAGCACTTCCTTTTCATCCAATACCTTACTTTTCGCTATTTCCAAATAGAGCTTGGGCTGGTCCCGAAATGCTCTTGCACTTCCAATAGAGTACGCCTTCTTAAGATAATCATGCGCCTCCAACGGTTTGCCTTGAAGAAGGAGCGTTTCAGCCATCAAAATATAAGGATTGGCATCCACAATTCGATAACCGGTGATTTCCAAATCAACAATCTCTTCATTTAAAAGCTCTGCGGATCGCTGAGTTTGACCGTTAAAGTTGAGAATTTGAACGTATTGATGCAAGGTCAAGCTTGTAATTCCCCATTTATGCTTAGGTTCAGGTATCAGGTCCCAAGCCTTTTGCGCTTTTTCCTCAGCCATTTTACTGTCTAATGGGAGTCTACCAGCGGCTTCCTCTCCAAGCTCCCAAATAGCCTCTTCCAACTGCAAATCCAAGTCATAATACATCCGAATATTCATCGGTTTACCTCCAATTGATCATTTCATTCTCAACATAATTCAATACCCCATCCGTTTTCATCTACTTCTTTTGGTTATGGTTCAATGCAACGACAATTGTGATGACTAATCCGATCAGCGTCACCAGCAATGTACCGAACATTATCATTAATGTCAGTGCATCTTTAACCTCCACAGGCATCACCTCCTTGGCAGGAGACTAGCCGACCGCCCATCTAAGCCAATAGAATGGTTAAAAACATGATAGCACACGATATTAGTAGCCTGAAACCAAGTCTCTGGCTTCGTCTTCTGCCTTTTCAATAGCTTCAGCTAAAGTCATTTCAGGTTTCACTTGTTTGTACTGAATGGCTTTACTATATGTACCCCCTGCCTCGCTCCACTCCCAATATGTATGAACATCCACAGACTCCAAAAAGTAGACCGATAACGCCTCTACAGGGTTTACAGCATATAAATCCATGAACTTCTGGTTTGAAAGCTGATCGCGCTTAAGAAATTCATTTTTCATATTGTATAATAGATTCAATACATCTTCGTCATTCACATTCACGATGCGATTCACAAATGCATTGCGTCTTTCCACGTTATTCAATATGATTTGGATAGCGTTGCATATATGCCAAGCCTCCGGGCCAATACTGAGCATATGAATTAAATCGTTCGTAGTAAGGTCAGGATGAAATGGGGCTGGCTGAATTATTCGTGTCCACACTTCATCGTTCCCATTCTCAAACACTTGAATCGCATCAGTAACATTCACCCCAATGGTCTGCCATTGGCGGTTGAGGGCATCTGTAATGTGATAGTAGTGCAGCCCGGCTTCTTCGTTTTCTTCTGTTTGCTCCCAAACCTGTTCCATACGAACAATGGTTTTGATGGCTTGTTTGTTGGCTTTAGTGTTTTGCATCATGGTATCATCCCCAATTCTATTTTTGGAAAAATGGCAATAGCAAAGCCAAGGGTATGTTGTACATCCCTTTGATAAAATGATAATATGTTACGAACTAATTGCACTTTCATGGTGCAACTTTACATAAACACAATATATCATATGCACTTTCATAGTGCAATATTTTATTCTAAGTCATCTGGAGGCCTCTATGGATCAACAAAGCTACATTTTACATTGCAAGTTGGATGAGATTTTAAAACAGCACGATAACATGTCTGTTCTGAAATTATCTGAGGAAATTGGACATCGCAGAACTACTATTATGGAACTGGTGCACAATAGCAATATGGAAAAAAAGAAAATATCAGCTACCTTAATCACTAAATTGTGTGTTTATTTCGATATCACTCCTAATGATTTATTTGAAATTCGTAAACTTAATGAATAACATTTAGTGTCATACAGTTTGGACGGAACCTCTGGAGGTTTTTTAATGGATAATAAGGATTGGGTCTTATATTGTAAACTGGGAGAAATAATTGAAAAGCACAATGTGTCTGTATTGAAGCTATCTGAGGATATTAACCATAGAAGAACAACGATTATGGATTTAATGCATAATAAAGACATGGAGAACAAGCGTATACCTGCCTCTCTTATCACTAAATTGTGTGTTTATTTCAATATCACTCCTAACGATTTATTTGAAATTCGTAAGCTCTAAATAAAACGGGGACCCGTAAAATATAGACTCTGAAAAGAGTTATTTTTACGGGTCCCACGTTTATGTAATTAGTAAATAATTATCATTAAAAAGCTCATTCCGATCTCCGAAGACGCTTTATAAAGGAAAGCACTCCCCAGACGAACAACCCCAAAATGCCACCAACGATTAGGAGGGTAATTAGAATAGTGGTCCATTCAAAATGCAATCAACATCACTCCATGCATTATTTTATGGTCATCATGTAGGGTACTCTTCTAATGTCTCTCCATATTTTAACTCACGTTTACTTCCTCTGCATTCGATTTGAACATTTTTACTTCAGCATTTTGCATAATTCGATTCCCAACGCTCGAAAGTACAATATATAGACGAACTAAACCGTTTCAATCTATATATTGCTGATTTGAAATCGCTCTTGGGATTTATGCAAAATGCTCATTTTTATGATGATTGTTAAAAAAGCCAGAAGTGTAAACATTATTCCGCTCCAGATAAGCTGGTGTATTCCCAAGTGTGAGATAAACCAACCGCCAATTGAAGCCCCTATAGTAATGCCAAGATTAGAAAATGAAACAAACAAGCTGTTTCCAAATTCGGGAGCTTCTTTCGTCTCTGTCGTTAGCCATGCTTGGCTAATAATAAGCCCTCCGGAATGCACTGCCCCCCAAATAAAAAATTCCCAAAAATCATGATGATTCCAAAGACCATCAACATGATACTAATCCATGACCCATTCATATGGGTGACCTGACCAAGATATTCAGCAAAGTAGCTGTACACAGAGAACATAGCTGCAAAGATAAAAATAACGGTCACGATATTGAACCATAATTGAGGTTTACGTAGTATACCGAGCTGTTTTCCATAAGACATTTTCTCTTTAACCGGCATAGAAGGAAGCCAAATGAGGATTCCTGTAAAGGCAATCATGCTGACAACAGCCCCAAACAAGAAAGCGGCTTCTAACGATATTTTTTCTGCGAGATAAGAAGTTAAAGGTACGCCAAAAGCAAATCCGACCGTTATTCCGGCGAAAACCTTGGTGACTGCTTTACTGCTTTTTTCCGGCGGGACAAGTTTGGCTGCGGTCACTAAGGCAACCGAAAAAAAGACAGGATGAAAAATAGCAGGGAGAATGCGGAAAATGAGCATCATATTGAATTCGGTCGTAAAAGCATAAACCATATTTGAAATCACAAAACTGAGTACAGCCGTTAAGAGAATGACTTTGCGATTTATACCGGAAACGAGTAAGGTCAGGAATGGACCTGAAATAGCAACGACTAAAGAAAATACACTTACAAGCCCGCCTGTGAAGTCGATATATTAAAATTTTGAGTGACCTGGGGTAAAACACCTATAATCCCCATTTCCGTTGTAATAATGCCGAATGCGCCTAAATGTTCGGTGAAAATATAGTATTAGACTGGGACCATTGATTTAATACGGTTTTTGATTTGAAGAATCGTCAGCACATGAAAAATAAGTTTTAGACTGCCGCTGTTGTCATTCAACTAACGTCCCCCGATAGCTTAACATCGGTATCAGTCGTGGTGAGTTCACAAACTAATTCTTCAAATGAATCCATTTTTTTGATGGGTAACTTGCAAACGAAATATAGATGCATATTATAGGTTGTCAACAAAATTCAAATAATTTTCAGTGCTTTTTTCCACAGTTTCTTCAGATCGATCATATTCCTCACCATAAAATGCAAAGAACGAACGATAATCTGCATCGCAATATAGGAATGTCATTTTAAATGGAACCAGTATTTGTTCAAGCGTATATTGATATCTTCCGTTTTCGTGATAATCTAGCTTTTCGATTCCTGCAGATACACCTAAAGCAACTTTACGATTCTTGAATTTATCTCCTCCATTTGAACCAAAAGCCCATCCATAAGTTAAAACATCGTCAAACCATTTTTTTAGGAGAGGCGGACAATTAAACCAATATATAGGGAACTGCAAAACAAGATTACCATGAGATTCAACCAATTTTTGTTCCTTTTCCACGTCGATGTTTCCATCAGGGTAAACTTTAGACAACTCGTGAACAGTATACTTTTCTGGATATTTTTTCAGTTCTTCTACCCATCGCTTATTAATGACGGATGTTTCCATGCTGGGATGCGCTACAATAACAAGAGTTTTCAAAGATTTGTCCTCCTTAAGTATTATTTATATCTTGATAATAAAATGAACGCTAGAAATATGAAAGTATGCACTTTTAGTACAGATACTTACATAGAGGTAAGTGTTTTTTTACTGGTTCCACGCTTTTTATCACCAGAGAATTAACATAGAGGATTCCGCCATGCTATCCTGCTCGTTAGCTTAACGCAGTACCGGCAGTCTAACACTTTATTTTCTCAGTCTACATCTTTATTTTCCGAGTCTAATACTTAATTTACTTTGAACACTAAAGCCAAAATAATAATAAGCAAAGAGTTATCCTGTTTCATAATTAAAAGTAAGCCTCCATCATATTTATATATACAGATTCATAGATATATTTTACAAAAAAAACCTCCTTTCTGTCTATAGTTCCTTTTGAATGTACTCGGCAAATTCCTGTATTGTCTTTTCGTTCCGACGATAGTACGTCCACTTCCCAATTCGCTCAGACTCCAACAAACCAGCTTTTTGCATCGTTAATAAATAACTTGAGATAACAGACTGTGCAAGTTCTGCTTTAGCCTGAATATCCCCCACACATACACCAATTCGAAGATTAAGCCCTTGCTTTAAATAAGCCTGTTCATCAAAAAATTCCTCTGGATTTTTTAACCACAGCATAATTAGACGGCGTGTCTCATTAGACAAAGCTTTATAAATCAATGACGGTTCCATACAGTACATTATATCTACTTTATTAGATTTGTAAATATAAAATCCAGATAGCTTTGCAGAAGAAATGAATTAAAACTGCAACTGTCTATATAAAAAGAGGCTGTTTCCCCCACGGAAAATCCGCTTGGAAACAGCCTTTTTGCGTACCACTTCAACTACACTGACTTACTACGATTGGAGCGATACATCAAGTACAGGAAATACGGCGCACCGATCAGAGCGATCAGCAGCCCGGAAGGAATCTCCGTTGGCGCAAGCACCGTCCGTCCAATTGTATCAGCCAGCACCAGCATCACCGCTCCCAAGATGCTTGACAGAATAATGGAACGGCGTACATGGTGCCCGATCAACGTACGCACGATATGGGGAGCAATCAGCCCGATGAAGCCAATCGTACCCACGCAGGCTACCGCTCCTCCCGCCAGCAGCACACCCACTGCCATCGCCAGCAGCCGGGTGCGACGCACCGGAAGCCCCAGTCCCATGGCGCTGCTATCGTCAAATACCAAAAGATCGAAGCGGCGAGCTAGCCACCAGGCTACTGGCAACAACACGAGCAGAAAGGCCAGAATCGTCGTCACCTGCGCCCAGCTTCGAGCGTAGGTACTGCCCGTCAGCCAAATATAGCCCGTACTGCCCCACAGCGAGCCTTGGATAATTAGCACCTGAATTCCGGCTGCTCCGATCGCTGATACGGCGATGCCGAGTAATATGACAACAGACGGATTCAGATGTTTGTTCCAGGATAGAAAGAAGATCACTGCCGCTGAAACTGCCGCTCCGGCGATCGCAGCAACTGGCAGCACATAAACAGGCAGTCCGGGCCAGACGATGATTACTGCAAGCGCGCCGAATCCCGCTCCAGAAGAAACCCCGATGATCGAGGCATCCGCCAAGGGATTGCGAACAGCTAGTTGGATCAAGACACCGCTCACTGCAAGCGCGATACCAGCCCCGGCCGCCACCAGCGTGCGTGGAATTCTAAACTGCAGCAAAGCCGAATTCGCGCTCTCGCCGCCAAACAGCCCGGACAGCAGATCGCCCACCGGAATGCGCATTCCTCCAAACATCAGGCTGAATACAGTTAGCAGCACGGCCCCACACGCGAGCAATGTGACCAGCCTGCCATACGGTAATTTCCGAGAGCGAACACCTATGTTCATTGAAGACTGTCCGCCGATGCCAGAAGGCAGTTTCATCCTCCACAGGATAAGCCAAATTAGCCAAGGGGCCCCGATTAATGCCATTACTGCTCCGGTCGGCAGATCCATGCTTGATTGGCGGACCATTTTCGCCAGCACGTCAGCGCCCGTCAACAACAGTGCTCCCCACAGGAAGGAACCAGGCAGCACCCAGCGATGCATTTTCAGGCCGCTTAAGCGCACCAAATGCGGAGCCACTAAACCTACAAACCCGATAGGTCCAATGACGCTGACTGTAATGGTCGACAGCAGGACCGCCAATACAATTCCCGCCGCCCGGGTCAAGCCCACCTTTTGCCCGAGGGACGTGGATGTGGACTCATCCAGATCCAGCACATCGAATTGCCTCGACAGCAAAACTGCGATAACCGAGAGTCCTACAACCCAGGGCCAAGCATAAGTAGTGCCACTCCAATCGTTTTGCACCAACGAACCGGAACCCCATAGAAACAATCCCTGCGTTTCAAAGGAGTAAAAAATATGTAATGCTCCGGTAAACGAACCGAGCACCATAGACACAATGAGGCCAGCAAGCGCCAGCCGGATCGGACTGCCAGCTCGTCCCCCGCCCATAAAGTAAGCAAGCACCGCCGCCAGCAGGCCACCGATGGCGGCAAACAGAAACGGAGCCTGATGCAGCAATCCGGGAAACATCACCGCGCCAAGCACAACCACAAAGTAGGCACCGGCGTTGATTCCAAGTGTATCAGATGCCGCCAACGGATTTTTGGTGATGGCCTGCAACAATGCACCAGCGATCGCAAGTGCACCGCCAGCCAAGATTCCGATAACCGTGCGCGGCATCCGCAGATCCCAAACCATATTATGATCTAGCGTATTCTGACGCTGGGTCAACGCCTCAATTACTGTGTGCAGCGGGATCGGGGCCTCTCCATAGCACAAGCTTACAAAAAAAAGCACAATGAGGACAGCCAATCCACCCCCAAAAATGCTTCCTACACGCCAAGCCTTCGACAAATTCGTTCTGTCTGCTCGGGTCATTTCGTCAGAACTCCAACCACCTGATCAACCAACACTTTGGATGAGATTGGGCCCCCGAACGTCCACGTTGTTCCGTCCAGTGGATAGGTCCGTTTTTCTTTGACGAAATTCAGTTCTTTCCAGACTGAATTGTTCTTCATCGCGGCTCCGAATACATCGTCCGTCTTCTGCGTAATGTAGATAAAATGACTGTCCTGTACCGCCGGAAGAGCCTCAATACCAACTGTGCTGAATCCATATTTCTCGGTTTTGTCCGACTTCCAGTCATTCACCATACCGATTTTCGCAAGCGTTTCCACTACAAGCGAGTTATCCTTGAACATCCGTAGGCTGGCAGCATTTTGAACTGTGGAAGCCTGAGCCAGCGCATAGTGGAAGTCTGCTTTATCCGCTTTTTCCAATGTAGCCTTTGCTTCAATATAATGCTGGTCAAGGTCAATTAGGACTTTATCAGCCTGCTCCGTTTTTCCAGTAGCCACAGCGATCTGCTTAAAGATTTCAACCATGCGATCATAATCATAACCTTTTCCCTTGAAAAAATCGTATTCTATCGTTGGTGCGATTCCCTTAAGCTGTTCGTAGATCGCTGCATTATTGTCTGTGTTTGAGATAATAAGGTCCGGCTTGAGCGCCGCGATCGCTTCCAAATTCGGTTCGCCCCGTGTACCGATATCAGTGACCGAACCAGCCAGTTTCGCCTCCGGCGTTACCCACAGCTTGTAGTTTTCGTTGTCCGCATTACCAACAGGCTGCACACCCAGCGCGATCAGGTCTTCGGTAAACGTCCATTCCAGGACAACAACACGTTCCGCTGGCTTGTCCAGCTTGACTTCCCCGTGATCGTCTTTAACCGTAACCGCCCCGACCACTTTGCTGGTCTGCTCAGACCCCGAAGTGGCTCCCGGCTTCGAACTATCCCCGACTGATCCGCAACCCGCCAATACAATAGCAAAAACCGTAAACAATAATAGGCCATTTAACATCTTTTTCATTTCTCTCATTCACCCCTGCATGTATATGTCTCATTAGAAAATGATAATCATTATCAGTAAAAGAGTATAGGGGTTGATGATTTTTGTCAACAAAGATTGTACTAAAGAAACGTACTATGTCGCATTGGAAAGCTCCATCTGCCCGCTACCCGGAATTCCAAATTGAATCGCAAACGGGTTCCGTATATGATAGCTTTATCATTGTTTTTAAGGGAGGCTTCATTTACGTGGCAGTATTAATCAACGAGCAAATAAAAGCTTCCGAGGTCATGCTCACTGGACTCAACGGTGAGAAGATCGGTATCGTCTCGAGAGAGGAAGCCTTGGCTATGGCCCGATCCAAAGGAATGGATCTGGTCTGTACATCACTCATGAGCAGTCCTCCGCCATGTAGCCTAGTAGCTAAGGGCAAGGGAAAAGCGCTCGCGCAGAAGGAAACCGGAACACGCAAGGCGAGCGGTGGCAACATCGCTGGAAAGAGCAGTAAAGAAAAGGTCAAGGAGCTTCGCTTCACTGCTCATATCGAGGAACATGACTACGATACAAAGCTGCGCCAAGCAGACAAACATCTGCGCTCCGGCAAGCCGGTGCAGTTGGTCGTAAAATCGTCCGGCGCGAAGGAAGCGGCCGCCGCCAAAGCGGTGTTAGAGCGGCTATTGGTCGATCTGAAAGAAGCCGGAATAAAGGAAACCGGAATCCAGACGGGCGGCAAAGGCTCACAGGTGAAATTAAATCCGCGTTGAGTAAATCAGTATCGTTTCTTTATCCGGCGAACCCCATCTCAAAGCAAAAACAGGCTGTTTACACAGAATGAAAAACGGGCCGTTTTGGCCCCCTTCTACCTTCCTCATCAAATTCATAGTGATAACCATACAGCAGGGTCCCTGTTTTCCACACACTCAATTATCGAAAAATTTAACTTGCTGGTGACGTTACGTCACCAAGTATACTAACCTAGTAGGCTATACTGGAAAATCAATGCATAGGAAGGAGGGAGAACCTGTTGAGCAAAGGAGATTATTTATCGACTGGGCAGCTTGCCAAAAATACAGGTATGACACTCCGAACTTTGCGATATTACGATCAGATTGGACTATTGACCCCGGAAGACCATCATTCTGGCTCTGCTCGCAAGTATACGGTAAAGGAACTGAAACGACTGCAGCGGATTCAGACGTTGAAGTATGTCGGGCTATCTCTTCAAGAAATTAAAGACATCTTAAACGCAGAGTTGATATCCGATGGAGACATCAGACATTCGTTGGAAGCACAGCTCGATATTCTCCAGAAGAAGATCGCTCATACGGAACATATCGTCCATGCTATTCGAAAGGCTTTGGAAAAGTTGGCCGATGGAGCAGATTTGGATCGCTTCGCGGAGCTTATACAAGCCGTACAGAAGGAAGAGAATTGGGGGGATCAATATCGGACGGCCACCCGTTTGCAAGCACGGATTAATCTTTACGACAAGTTCAGTACGAATCCTCAAGGCTGGCATCGTTGGGTTTTTGATCAACTGGAAGTGGCACCGGAAGCCCATATTCTCGAGTTGGGTTGCGGTGACGGGACCTTTTGGTTAAGAAATGCCGAACGAATTCCCAATAGCTGGCGCATCACGCTTACCGATATCTCCAGCGGAATGGTGGAGGAAGCACGTTGCCGCTTAGGAAGCAGCAATACAATGTTTAAATTTTTGTCGGCTGACGCCCAACAGCTCCCTTTTCACGAAGAGCAATTCGATGTGGTGCTTGCTAACAATATGCTTTATCATGTCTCGGACATCCCCAGAGCGATCGAGGAAATGCACCGTGTTCTAAAGCCCGGTGGACTAGTTTGCACGTCGACGATGAGTACGCAACACCTTCAGGAGCTTGAGGACTTGGCGGCTTCCTTCGACCCCGATCTTCGCGTATTAGACCAAGCGATTCATCGGTTCCACCTAGGTAACGGAATGGACTTGCTGTCTTCATGCTTCTCAAATCTTCTGTTGCTCCATTACGACGACCGCCTGATGGTAGACGAAGCGGAACCCCTGATCGATTATATGATTTCGACTCCGATGAATGCAAGGGAACGACTTGTAGGAAAGGCCATCGATATGTTTCGTATCCATGTCAACCAAAACCTGAAGCAGACTGGAGTCCTTCAACTGACGAAAGAAAATGGAATATTACTAGGGAGGAAATGAACATGAAAGCAACGGGGCAACAACCAGGAGTACGGATCGTCAAAGAGGAGCTTTTATCGGATAACTGGTACATCTTAAAGAAAGTCACGTTCGAGTATGAAAAAAACAGTGACCAATGGGAGACACAATCCCGTGAAGTGTATGACCGCGGCAACGGAGCAACAATCCTTCTCTATAATCGAAAAAAACAAACCATAGTATTGACCAGACAGTTCCGAATGCCAACCTACCAGAACGGTAATGAGACGGGAATGCTTATCGAAACCTGTGCGGGTCTGCTCGATAAAGAGACACCTGAGGAAAGTATCCTGCGGGAAACGGAGGAAGAGACAGGGTACCGTGTGGACTGTGTACAAAAGGTTGGTGAGGCCTACATGTCGCCTGGATCGGTTACCGAAATCCTGTACTTTTTTGTAGCAGAGTATAACGAAGATATGGCAACAGGACTGGGTGGTGGACTCGAGGATGATCAGGAAAACATTGAAGTGGTAGAGCTTCCTTTTATTCAGGCGCTCAATTTGGTCAAAAGCGGAGAAATTCGTGATGCCAAGACGATTTTGCTGCTCCAATACGCTCAAATCCATGGTCTTTTAAAGGAAAAAACAAATTCGTTGCATATTCTTATAGCGGGACCTTATCGTTCTGGAACGTCAGATGATCCCGTGCTGATCGAGAAAAATGTTCAGTTCATGAATGAAATTGCTCTTCAAGTTTATGAAACTGGGCATTTACCGGTTCTAGGGGAGTGGTATGCATTGCCCCTAATCGACACAGCTGGTTCCACTTCTTTGGGAGATGAGGTTTTCAACCGCATTTTCCATCCGTCCTCCATTCGCCTGCTAGACCACTGCGATGCAGTGCTTCGAATTGGAGGACCCTCGCAGGGTGCTGATGAAATGGTAAAGGTCGCAAGAGAGAAGCAACTGCTTATTTTCGAACATCTTGAGGATCTCCCACCAGTAACCCAACCCTAGACTTAGTCCATCTATTGCTAAACCTAAATCACTCTGAACACTTTACATGCTCCAACACTTACCACTCAAATGAGCTTGCCGTTATTTATGCTAGGGTTCCACCGTGCTAT
This sequence comes from Paenibacillus sp. LT-B23, assembly GCF_059417685.1. NCBI lineage: Bacteria > Bacillati > Bacillota > Bacilli > Caryophanales > Paenibacillaceae > Paenibacillus > Paenibacillus sp. LT-B23. The sequence goes on from NZ_JBSQBM010000010.1 coordinate 43,118, forward strand.
CTATAACGGCAAGTGAAAAAGAGCATCCCGACAGAATACCCCTTCCCTGAAATCACTTGTCAGCGCAGATGAAGCCGCTAACGGAGTCTTATGTTATCCACTTTTCTTCACTTTCCATACATATTACAATTAAATTCCTTTAGAACATGCTTTCTGAATGTAAAGAGACGGTATAGATTTTGAAATATATTTACAAATAACCACATTAATTCCTTACTATTTTATTGTCTTCGCTTAAACCGAAAAAATCAAAAGGAAATATTTAAAATTCAAACTGCTTGATTTCACCCTCACTCTCGTTTATTCTCTGTATATGTATAGTACAAGTTGGTATTTTCATCAATTGGTGATCACTTGCAGGACTTCACAAAACTTTATCTGACGGGGTTCTTGTGCATCTTCGTTCTACCATGCACCTCCTCATTTTTCGTCTGGGATATTGTATACAGTATTTTCGCGTTTGTGTAGGTGAATGAATGTGAACACACCATTGATATACAGTTTATACAGGACCTATTTTTGTTAATCTCCATAACAGAGCCTAAGGTACTATGACAGATTACGTTTTAATGATATATTGATAGGTACTATAAAAGACTAATTACCCAGGGCTTGGGCTGGAGGATGTATGAAAAAAGAATCAAATCAAGACGAAGCCAGTTATTTATTTAATGTAGATGTATTAGTTAAAGGTCGTTCCAATGTAGAGGCCCTTCAGTTCCTGCTTAACCTCTTGAGCCAAAACGAACAAATTGCGGATAGCCGGATTCAATCCGGTATCGAACTTGGTAATTTAATCGAAGCTGCACTGTATCTAAAAAAACAGTCAGCCGCTAACAGCTCATCTGACGCTGCCGCTAAGCTTGCGGAGAAGTTCTCCAAAAAAAAATTAGACGCGGCTATGAACAAGCCACCTGTCGTTCAAGAGATCAAACAATCCCACGTACAGCCGAAGCCTGCAACACAACAAGAACTTAGCACCCATGATTGGATTAAACGTTATATACAAGATAATACGCTTGTACGGTTAATCGTGAACCGCTATGGCGGACAACGAAGCATCCCGTGTCGCATACTTAATTTGGATCATGATAATAGCTTGTTGAGTGTGTATCATGTGGATGAGAAGCAGGTTTACTCCTTTAAAATGAATGAAATTGATGAAATCACATCGTAAAAGTAAAACACTTACATCATGAAATAAACACGCAAAAAGAGAATCGTTTGGAAAAACGTTATGTCTTTCCAAGCGATTCTCTTTTTTGTGATATAATCTGGGAAGTTAAACTAATCCTCTTTCTTCAAACCCAAGGCAGCTAATGCCAGCAAAAGCCAACCTGCGATAAAACACACGCCCCCCAGCGGGGTAATGGCACCTAACACGCGAATCCCGGTCAAGCTCAGCACATATAAGCTGCCGGAAAACAAAATGATTCCCGTAAACAGCAGCCGGGCTGCCCATTTTAAACGAGCCGACGCTCCCCACTGTCCCGCAGCCAATGCAATGATCAGCAAACCGACAGCATGAATCATATGATATTTCACACCGGTTTCATACACGGCCAAAGCGTCCGCGTCGATCCGCGTTTTCACGATATGAGCCCCAAACGCTCCAATAGCTACCGCCAGCAGCATCATTATAGATCCCACAATTATCCATCTGCGTTGCATGTTTGTGTACTCCTTTTCATCTCATCCTATAATCCAAGCTATCTCTTTATTTTATCGAATCCATATGAAGTTTACCAGCTACTCCATTTAAATTTGAACCTTGCAGAATTCCATGATTAAACCCTGCCTTTTGGAGGGTAATGTGTAAGGTCCCTTGCTTTTTTGTTCATTTTGTGGAAAATTAGTACCTGTTCGGATACTGTTCAAGGAGTTGAAAAAATGAGTAACCAAGATCCTAATCTGCAAAAGCCTGTTGCGTCTGAGGAGCATCCTGTTTTTTCAGAAGCTCCCGTCTTCCAGCCTCCAGTCAAGCTCAAGCATTCCGGTCCCGGTATTGCTTCTTTTATTATGTCGCTCGTCAGCCTGATCGGGTATATCATTCTGGCTGTTATGGTCATTAATCTGTTGGCTCATTTCAGCCAATACCAAACCCTGGACCCGGAAGTTGTTCTGCAACAAACCGGAACCATCCTGCTTCCTTTTGTATTTTTAGGCAGTCTGTTATTGAATTGCGCCGGGCTTGTGGTCGGCATTATTGGAATTGCGTTGAAGAACCGTAAGAAAGCCTTTGCCATTGCAGGGTTAATCATTAATGCGTTCATTATTCTGGGCTTCATTGCACTTCTGGCCATGGGTCTTGCCGTTCCGAGTAACACAGCGGATATCTATCCTTCCTCTGTGCAATCCTTATAATTTCTCCGCATCACACAGAGAGGATTCAATGTATGAACAAAATCAAAATTTTTGCGGACAGTACCAGTGATATTCCAGTCCAATGGCGCGAACAGTACGAGATTGGCATTGTACCATTGTATACGGTGTTTGGGGATGAATCATTAAGGGATGGTGTGGATATCCAGCCAGAACAGTTATTTCAGCGCGTAAGTCGTGAGGGACATTTGCCGCGAACCGCCGCACCTTCTCCATCGGACTTTATTCAAGCCTTTGCTCCCTACATAGAACAAGGGGACGACATTTTATATATCAGTCTGTCTTCCGAGCTGTCCTCAACCTACCAAAATGCGCTGCTCGCTACCTCCGAGTTCCCGGAAGGCCGCATTACCGTCTTTGATTCCCTGAATCTGTCGTGCGGCTTTGGGATGCTCGTGATGAAGGCCGCACGCGCTGCAGCCAACGGCAGTACAACGGAACAGATTGTGGACATGTTGACGAGAACCCGCCCCTTGATAGACACGGAATTCGTGATTGATACGCTCGAATATCTGTACAAAGGCGGAAGATGCTCAGGGATGCAAAACCTGATCGGTAGTCTGCTCAAAATTCGTCCGGTGATCAAAGTAATAGACGGAAAAATGACACCTGCGTACAAAGTCCGCGGCAAACGTGAAAAGGCGCTGGATCAGATGCTGCAAAATGCCCTGAACCAGCGGGAACATATGGATAACGATATTATTATTGTCGTACATGCTTTGGCTAAGAAAGATGCACTGATGCTGCAAGCCCGTTTGCAGGAAGAAACGGGAGTGCAAGAGGTGCTGCTGGCAACAGCCGGATGTGTCATTTCCAGTCATTGTGGTCCACAGACGATTGGTATAATGTATGCCAAAAAAGAATAGTTTCGATTGTGAAGTCCCTTGCCTCTACCAGGTAAGGGCTTTTTTGTGTTTTCCAACAATTTAGCAATGAATAACTTTACTATTTTTGATAGTATTAGTCGTCATGTGACGAACGATTCGTCTGACAATCTATCATAAAAAAGAAGGTTATAGTGAATGAGCCCCATACGATCACGCTTGCTAACCAAACTTACCCTGTTGGCGACTGCCGCCATGACTATAATAACTACATCCGCTTCATGTTTAACCGTTCCCGCAGCCGCAGTCGGTGTGGTTTTTCAGGATATTTCAAACAGCTATGCTTATCAATCGATCTCCTCACTGCACGCCAAAGGAATTTTGGCAGGTACACGACCCGGCTACTTTTCTCCCAAAAAGGCGGTTACGAGAGCCGAATGGGTTACCGCGCTGGATCGCACACTCGGTCTGGAACCTGTACAAGCATCGGTCTCCTCCTATCGGGATGTATCCAAACAAGCCTGGTACTACGGATGGATTGAAGCAGCCTCCCAGCTTGACGTGGTGCAGGGCGGAACGTCCGCCACGTTTCACCCCAACAGCCCTGTAACCCGGCAAGAAGCAGCCTTGATGATCGCACGCCTCATACGCTCGACGGGATCAGGAGCAGCGGTTTCCACTTTTACAGACGCCAACAAGATTGCAGATTGGGCTCTTGAAGCTGTAACCACCGTGAACCGTTATGGCTTTATGAAAGGGGAAGACAACCAATTTCGCCCCAAATCTTCCCTGACCCGCGAAGAAACAGCAGCACTTCTGGAACGTCTGCTGACGTATTCAACACAGCATGCTTCCAAAACAGCCTCCACGGCATCTTCCATCCGACTAGGCTGGCAATATGACCAGAGCGTTCAACAGTTTGAAAGCTCCGTGCTTCAATCTAACATCAACACCCTATCACCACGCTGGTTTTTTCTAAACGAAACGGGTAATATTAGCGATCTTACAAACACCTCACTCCTCACCTGGTCCAAACAGCATCAAAAAAAAGTCTGGGCGATGGTAGGGAATCGTTCGAATCTAACGATGACGCACCAATTCCTGTCCAGTGAGGTTTTACGGAACAAAACCATAACTCAGCTTACGAATGCCGTATCTACACATCATCTGGATGGGCTTGTGATTGATTTTGAAAATGTAGCTGGTCAGGATCGTACTCAGCTCACGTTGTTCATCCAACAATTAAAAACCAAGTTAAAAAGCCTGAATGCTGTACTGGCAATCTGCGTATCTCCTGATTACGGTACAGACTGGACAGCTGCCTTTGATTATAAGCAGCTTGGCGCTGCGGCAGACTATTTGATTCTGATGGGATATGACGAACATTGGGGAGGCAGCTCGACACCCGGCTCCGTATCCTCATTACCGTGGCTTCGTGAAAGCGTACGGCGCTTTCTACTAACCACCGACCCGGATAAAGCGATATTGGCATTGCCTCAATTCACACGAAACTGGACCCTCAATGCGAGTGGTCAATCGGTCGCTTCCTCGGATATTTCACTGATTGAGCAGAACCAGCTTGTGTCCCGTTCCTCTTCCAAACCGGTCTGGCATGAGGATATTCAGCAGTATACGGCTTCCTACAAGGATACTCAGCTTCATAAGCTATGGCTGGAGGAAGGGCGATCCTTCACCCGTAAATACCGTCTGGGACAGGACAAAGGCATTGCAGGCTTCGCCTATTGGTATCCAGGCGGGGCAAGTTCTGATCTATGGTCCAGTGTGAAAAATGCAGACCGTTTCGCACAGCGTGGTTTGTAAAAGCCAAAAAACCTTCAACTTCACTTTTAGCGTGAGGTTGAAGGTTTTTTCACATATATTTTATCGCCCGTCTATGATCGGTATGCAACGATTCCGTTCACAACCGTCATGCGTGCTTTAACGTTAAGTAAAGCCTGTGGCCGCTCAGACAAGTCCCGGTCAATGACCGTAAAATCGGCGGCTTTGCCTACAGCCATCGAACCCCGTTCATCCGCTTCTCCCGCAGCCACTGCACTCCCGAGGGTAAAGAGATGAATAGCTTCGTGAATGTCCAGCTTTTCATCTGGAAGATAACCCTCATGCGTCTCTTCCGGCTTGGTGCGGGTCACAGCGGCATGCATACCGAGAAAAGGGTCCAACGGCTCAATCGGCGCGTCACTGCCGCCAGCGCATGGAATACCTGCGTCCAGCAGCTTCTTCCAGGCATACAAATATTCGGTACGTCCCGCGCCAACCCGATCCAGCACCCACGGGAAATCACTTGCTACAAAACGCGGCTGGATGTCCGCAATCAGCGGCAGCTTCGCCATTCTCTTAACTAAATTGGCAGTCAGCACCTGTCCGTGGATCAGACGATCCGGCAAACCGCTTTCCTCCGTTAGCGCATGGGCTTCCATCGCTGTCAAAATCATATGCGCTGCCCCATCCCCTATCGCATGTACAGCGACCGGAAAACCTGCGGCTCTGACAGCCGCCACCATCTGATTCAGCTCTGGTTGCGGTTGAATCGCCATGCCGCTGGTATGAGGAGCATCACTATAGGGCGCAGACAATAGCGCAGTTCTTCCACCAATCGCACCATCGGCAAACATTTTTACCGCACCGATTTTAAACCACTCATTTCCGCCACCAGCACGCAGCCCTTTCGCTTTCACTTCCTCCATAAACGGATGATAGATAAGCTGATGCGTACGAAAAGCAATGCCTTCCTCCCTCAGCTCCCTGTAAATCCGCTGCATGGTGTCCACGCTGCCCAGAAAACGCAAATCCTCCGTGTGCGCAGCCGTCAAACCGAGCCGTAGTGCATCCAGACAAGCTCGGCGGATTGCATCTTTTTTAACCGAATAATCCGGCTCTGGCTGCACACTTGTAAAGGCAGTGGACGCTTCCTCATAAATCAATCCGTTCAACTGTCCATCATCATTTCTTCCGTAGGCACCCGAATCCGGATCAGGAGTGTTCTCGCCAATACCAGCACGCCGAAACGCTTCTGAATTCGCCAGAAACGTATGAAAGCAAGTACGAGTCAAATATACCGGGTGCTGATCCGTAATGGTATCCAGCTCCGATAAGGTCGGAATCTCAACAGGAATAAACGCATTTTCGTTCCAGTTCAGCCCTAAAATCCATTCTCCCGGCGGTGTTACCGCAACCCGTTTGCGCAGCCTATCCAGCATTTCTTCCTTCGAAGTAACCGACGTAAAATCCAGCATCACCAGCTTCATGCCATGCATGGACAAATGCATATGGGAATCGGTCAAGCCCGGCAACACATAAGCGTCCTCCCAATCTACCGTGTCATATTCCTTACCCGACAATTGCAATTCAAGCTCCCGTGCTTGTCCGATGGCCTGTATGATCCCGTTTTGTACAATGACTGAATCTCCCTTGGCAGCCCATTCCCCATACAGCTTGCCGTGCTTGAACAATGTTAGCGTCAACGCAGCTCATCTCCCTTTTTTTTCAACTATATAAACCCAACTAAAGAGTTACTATAGCGCCACTGCGCAGTCGGATGGTGCTTCATATCACGCCTGTGCTGCCGATTCCAAACATAGTGTATGTATGTCTACCTGCTGCACCAGATCGGCAAAGTGGTCATGCGTTGCACAGACAGCCATTTTGTAGTGTCCATCGATCTCATACTGTTTAAAATGACAATACTCGGTGGTAAAGCCTACCGTCGTAAAACCGATCAACGGACGCTTACTTAGATCGAATGAAAATGACTTTAGCGGCAAAGTTAATCCCTGCCCTTCGGCCTTCACAAAGCTTTCCTTGAGCGTCCACAGATCGTAAAAATAGGATAAGCGGCTCTCCGCCTTCTGACGCATCAACGCATCATACTCCGTGTCCGAAAAGCACACCCTTCCCACCTCAAAATCAATAGGACGGAGCTGTTCAATGTCGATTCCGAGCGAATGATCATCCACGGCGCATACCACCCATTTTCCCGAGTGAGAAACATTAAAATGGAATGCGGGTGCATTCAACAAGGAAGGCTTGCCGAAGGAATTATATGTAAACTGAAGACTGGCGTTGGAAACCTTCAATTGCCGACAGGCCAACCATCTTAACAACACATCGGCGTATAAGCCCCTTAAAGCATCCTCCCGATGTAAAAAACGATCCAGCTTCTGTCGCTTTTCAGTCGAAACCCGGTTCAGCAGTGACTCGTAATGACCGTCTGCCTCCGGCTTGCTCGTGTCAATCGCATATATTTCCATGGTCGGCCCCCTATACCGTAATAAATATCATCCCATTCATAACTTCACCGCTCTATTGGAAATTCATTGGAAGTTTATCATCTGCGGTGTACATGGTCAATATACTACTCTAGCACTTTCAATTCAATATGGATACAATTGGGATATAACCCTCTTGTTGCTCACATCGCATCATCAGACAGGTGATAGGCATCATCATGAAGAGCTATTCAGTACAAACATTATTGTAAGCGCTTTAAAAACATACAGAGGAGGACGAAACAATGAAATATGATTTTGCCGTCTTACTGTGTATTATGCTCGCTGTTTTGCTGTCGTTGAGCATTTTCCAGATGTTTTCACCCAAGATCGCTTCAGCCGCTCCAGCGAATGTTGTGAATGGCATTCAGTTTAAAGACACTGCTGGAAACGTGGTCCATGCCCATGGGGGCGGTATGATTAAGGTAGACGGTTACTACTACTGGTTTGGTGAAAATCGCAACCCCAATGGCACGTTCAAGGCGGTATCCGCCTACCGTTCCTCTGATTTAAAAAACTGGGAGTTCCGCAAAAACGTGCTGACCAGCAGTTCGGCAGTAGAGCTGAATGTTTCGAATATTGAACGCCCAAAAGTCATTTATAATGAGAAAACACGCAAATACGTATTGTGGATGCACAAGGAAAATGGAGTTAATTACAACGAAGCCCGAGTGGCAGTTGCCTCTTCGGATACAGTAGACGGGGAGTACACCTATCAGGGCAGCTTCCGTCCACTGGATTACGATTCACGGGATATGACTGTGTACAATGACAACGGTACGGCGTATCTGATCTCAGCTACTCGTGTGAATGCTGACCTGAACATTTATCGTCTGACACCGGATTTCCTGCAAGTAGAATCGCTGGTGACCACGCTCTGGCCGGGACAATATCGTGAAGCTCCGGCGATGTTCAAAAAAGGAGACGTCTACTTCCTGATCACATCCGGGGCAACAGGCTGGAACCCCAACCAGGCCAAATATGCTACGGCATCCAGCATTGAGGGAACGTGGAGCAACACGATTAACTTTGGAGACAGTACGACCTACGGTTCACAATCGGCCTACGTCATTCCGGTAGAAGGTACCCAAACGACCTCGTACCTGTATTTGGGGGACCGCTGGGCGGGAGCATGGAGCGGGCCTGTGCAGGATTCACAATATGTATGGCTACCGCTGCGTTTTCCAACCGGGACTTCCCTGGCTATGGACTGGTTCGACAGTATGAACATCGACACCGCCAGCGGTGTGGTTCAAGGTGTAACCACGCCAATCGTCATTGACCCGGACGGATATTATCAGTTGGTAAGCCGCAAGAGCAACAAGCCGCTGAATGTAATTGACGGTGCAACAACAGACGGCGCGGATCTGGAGCAGCGTGCAAATTCAGGAGCACCCAGCCAGCAATGGCAGCTCAAGGATGCGGGCGGCGGATATTACAAAATCGTCAACCGCAACAGTGGCAAGCTGATCGGCGTTGAAAACGGAGCGACGACGGACGGTGCGGTCATCGAGCAATGGAGCGACGGAGGCTGGTCCAGCCAGCAATGGCAACTGGTTTCTGTAACGGGAGGTTATTACAAACTGAAAAACCGGGCAACGGGCAAGCTGATCGACATTTCCGAAGGCACTACCTCCGATGGAGCCAAAGCGATTCAATGGGGGGATAACGGCGGAACGAATCAGCATTTTCGTGTAGTGAAAGTAGATTAGTTCATTCATCATCGAACGGACATCATCATTGAAGTAGAAGTCTCAAATTTCCAGTTATTTCAAAAGAGCCGTCTTCCTAGCAGATCACTGCTAACGGAAGAACGGCTTCTTTTTGCGGGAAAATGATGGTTGAACCTGTATGTGGGCTATCCCTTGTCCAGATCGGCTTGAAGCACGTCTGCCTTCCCCTTCGCGATATCCACAGTCCACAGCATCAGTATACCGATAGCGAAAAAGGCAAACAGCGATAAAATACCCCAGCGCGAGGAACCGGTTAGCTGACCGACCAAGCCAAAGATAAACGGGCCGAAAATGGATGAAAACTTGCCCGTAATGTTCACGAAACCAAAAAATTCACCCGTCCGGCTGGCTGGCATCAGATCGCTGAATAAAGACCGGGAAATGGACTGACTGCTCCCCTGTACCAGACCGACCATAGCCGCCAGCACATAAAAATGTAGCGCCTGAGTCATGAAAAATCCAAGAATGACGATCAGCATGTAAATCCCGAGCGAGAACATGAGCATCCGGCGCGATCCCCAGCGTTCGGCCCATTTGCCAAGCAGCAGCGTACAGGGAAAGCCAATAAATTGGGTTATCAACAGCGCCGCAATCAGATCCGTCGTGCCAATCCCAATCCCCGTTCCGTAAATAGCAGCCATTAATATAATCGTATTAATCCCGTCATTGAAAAACCAAAAAGATAGCAGCAATTTAAGCAATTGTGGAAAACGCCGAATTTGGCGCATCGTGCCCTGAATCCGCCGAAATCCGGCCTTCCAGTAAGCAGCTTGGAATAAAAGGCTGCCTGTTTGCCTTTCTTGGTCTTGTCTTTCCCCTTCACCGCTCCAGTGCCGCTGGCGACCTTGAAGCAATAAAGGCAAAGAAAACACCAACCACCATACCGCTACCGAAACAAACGCAAGACGTGTTCCCTCCAGTGTGTTTCCTAATCCGAACCATTGAGGCTTTTGGATCATCAGCATGTTGACCGCCAACAAGATCCCTCCACCAATGTAGCCATAAGCGTAGCCTTTGGCCGATACAGTTTCCCGCTTACCGGAAGGCACCAGATCGGGGAGCATCGCATCATAAAAGGTATTGCCGCCCGCAAATCCGATGGTCGACAAGACCAGCAGCGCGGAAGCCAGCAGCCAGTCTCCTTCTCCTACCAGGCTAAAGCCCAATGTGGCGACGATGCCAGTCCCCGTAAAAATTCGCAGGAAAGACAGCTTGCTGCCTGTCAGATCGGCAACTGCCCCGAGCACAGGGGACAATAACGCTACACATAACATACCGATTGCATGTGTGTACCCCAGATAGGAGGATGCGGTTGTCGCATCCAGCGTCGAAGCTGCAACAGAGCTGTAGAAAATAGGCAGCACTGCTGCCAGTATCGTCGTTGCATAGCCTGAATTGGCCCAATCGTAAGTAATCCACGCACGCACTGCTTTTCGATTCACATCGCTCCCGCCCTTTACATTGAACTCATCTCAGGACCATTGTCATTTATTGTATCAGTAATCCATGACACAAGGTCGCGATGTTTGTAAACCTGCGGTGCTCTGGCAACCCACATGACAGGACGTTACAGTTCCCACGGATAATCTGTCGTCAGGAAGCTCGCCAGTTGCTTGCTTTCCTCCCTGCGCTGACGTCGTATCGCTGCACGTGACGGCGCGGTCTGGTGCAGTTGTAATTCCTCTTCTGTCTCTGGAATGACCTGCGGCACGATCACTTTACGGTTGTTCTCGTCCAGCGCCACAAAGGTTAGGAAGGCGGTGGCTGCGATTTTCCGGTCGCCAGTCATCAGTCCTTCGCGGATGACCTTCACGAAGACCTCCATAGAGCTACGGCCTGTCCAGGTTACAAACGCCTCCAGCGTAACGGAATCGCTCGGATGGATGGGCAGCAAAAAATCCACCGAATCCGTAGATGCCGTGACCGTATTCGTGCGGCATAGCTTGGAGGCTGCGATAGACGCAATATCGTCGATATACGACATCAATCGGCCTCCGAAGAGCGTGTTATGATTGTTGATATCGTTGGGAAATACACGGGACGTCTTGAAGCAGTAGGTTTCTCGGATGTACTTGCTTTCCATGGGTTCTCTTCCTCTCTTTTCCTCGTAGCTATCTTTTTATATAGTGGTGGAAGCCTGTTTTAGACTGTGCTAATCATCCCACTAATCCGCATAATAAATCAATACATAAAAATCCGCATCCTCATCCGACTCATTACGGTACGTATGAAGGTCAGTTACTTGAAATTGCACAGCATCCCCTGCGCTCAGTTTAAGCTGTTGTCCCTGCATTTCAAAGTACATTTCCCCACGGATCATGAGTATCGATTCTTCTCCCAGATGCTTCTCTGCCTGATGTGTAAAGCCCGGCTTCAGACTTACCGTGAACACCTCAAACTTCTTTTCCGAATGATACGGGAAGATAGGGTAAACAAAATAGTTGCCGTTCTCATCAATCACCGGATACAGGTCTTCCCTGCTGATTTTAGTGATTTGCGGGGAGTCCTCTTTGAGGAATGTGGAAAAGGACACATGCAAACCGTTGGCAATTTTCCAAAGTGTGGTAACCGTAGGATTGGACTTCCCCTTCTCAATCTGGGCCAGCATTCCTTTGCTGACCCCTGTCAGTTCAGCCACTTTATCCAGGCTAAGTCCTCTAGTCTTCCTGATTTGAGCCAAATTTGAGCCGATAATATACTGCATTGAATCCACAGACCCTGCCTCCTCGTATCCAAAAAGTCTATACAAGAAGAATACACAAAAGTAGGCTCGTTAGCTATAGAGATCGTTCATTATAACATACAATTGTATAATATATTGATCATTTTCAAGGTTCCGTTATATACTATAATGAAATTTAGAATGGAGGGAAGGTTGAAATGTCTATAGCTTCGGGGTTGAGCGAAACGGAGCGCGATCCACTCCACTTTTTACAAGGAGTCAAGGATTGTATCCCTACGTTGCTCGGTTATGTGTGTATTGGCTTCGCGGCAGGCATTGTGGGGGCCTCGTCAGGTGTTAGCACGATGGAAATTGCCCTGATGTCGGCGCTTGTCTACGCAGGAGCTTCCCAATTTATTATGTGCTCAATGTTGGCTACAGCCAGTCCCCCCTCTGTCATTATTTTAACGACATTCATTGTGAATGCCCGCCACCTGTTGTTAAGCGCATCGTTGGCTCCTTATTTCTCAAAATATTCATTGTGGAAAAATATAGGGATTGGCGTTCTTTTGACAGACGAATCCTTCGGGGTAGCCTCTGATAAACTGGCCAAAGGTGGACAGATCAGTGATCGCTGGATGAACGGGCTCAATATAACTGCTTACCTCGTCTGGATTGCCTCCTGTGTGGCAGGAGGGATTCTCGGGAACTGGATTTCCCGGCCAGAGGCATTTGGTCTGGATTTTGCCTTGCCGGCTATGTTTCTTGCCTTGCTCATTTCGCAGCTACAAAGTGTCCAAACCTCCAAGCTCAAGCACCGTCTGCTGCTCGTGCTGTGTATGGCTATCCTGATGTACCTTCTATCCTGGTGGGTGCCATCTCATATCGCCGTTATTGTAGCTACTATGATTACCGCAACGATTGGAGTGTTAACTGACAAATGAACATTGATCCATATGTCATGTACATCATTATCGGCGGTATGATCGTCACAGCCATCCCGAGAATCATTCCCTTCGTCGTGCTGCAAAAGCTGGCGCTGCCCAAGCCTGTGCTCCAATGGCTGTCCTACATCCCTATTTGCATTTTCACGGCGCTCGTGATGGAACATCTACTCGTTCGAACGGAAGGTTCCGTCACTTTTAATTGGCAAGTGCTTATTGCTATCCTTCCTACACTGGTGACTGCCTTATGGAGCAAAAACCTGCTGGCTACCGTTGTTGTCGGTATTGTGAGTATGGCTGTCGTTCGACTGCTGTGGATGGGATAGAAAAAAAGGTGCAGTCCCGTTTTACGGCTGCACCTTTTTAGATATTCATTCTGCGTTCGTTACCCTGCTCCCTTATACAAACTTGCGATGATGCTTCTTGCCATCGTATGAGAATAAGGCCAGCTTGCCTTCAATCATCGTTTCCAAATGAACGGTCCGCCCCCACAACTGATACACATACGGTAGCGTACGCTCCATATATTTTAAATCCAGCTCAATCCCTTCAAACTGATGCTTGAGCTTTAACTCGCCAGTGTGCAGATAATCTCCATCCTCAACGACGATATAAGGGGAGCCGCCATTCACACGCGAGAATACGAGCTGGTCCCGTATGTTCTCCCACGATTTATCTGTGATTTTCCAATCTGGTCCCCGTTTCTCAAATACGTACAGATCCAAATCCTCGGTCAGTTGCTTGGTCATGTAATTGCGTATAAAAGAGGTGTCTGAGTCAAACTCCCGTACCTCGAACATTTTAGCGCGTCCTTCGCCTGGTTTGCGTCCTTGTCGCTCCTGCTCTTCACGGGTTGGGTTATCCCATCGCTTTTCAATATCCTCAAATATTTTAAGCCCCAAATAATACGGATTCAGGCTTTGCTTGGAAGGCTGTACGACAGAAGCATTCAGCAGTGCAAATTCAACGGTTTCATCCCCGGTCAAATCCAATTCCCTGACAATCCGCTGATGCCAATAGGAGGCCCAGCCTTCATTCATAATTTTGGTCTCCATCTGGGGCCAGAAATACAGCATTTCGTCCCGCAGCATCGTCATGATATCCCGCTGCCAGTCCTCCAGCACTTCTGAAAATTCCTGAATAAACCAGACGACATCCTTCTCCGGTTCCGGCGGGAACTGTCGTACCCGAATGCCTTCGCTCTCGGACGGATCAGGCTGCTCCTGTACCGTGTCCAGTGACCACAGATCATCGTAAGGCCCGTCTGGGCGCTTCCGTTTTCCCGGTTCCTTTTGCTCACGGATTTTAAGCTCCATATATCGCTGTTTATCCAGATGCTGCGGTTTGATCAACTGCGGATCAATATGCTCCTGTATAGCCAGTACCGAATCAATGAAGGATTCGACGGCCTTCGAACCGTATTCCATTTCATAACCGTTAATCCGGTCTGCCGTAGCGGACATACTCTCCACCATATTGCGGTTGGAGGCTGAGAAGCGGGCGTTGTGCTTGAAAAAATCACAGTGCGCCAGCACATGGGCGACAATCAGTTTATTTTGAACCAGAGAATTTCCATCTAGCAGGAAGGCGTAGCAGGGATTGGAGTTGATGACCAGCTCATAGATTTTGCTTAGGCCAAAATCGTACTGCATCTTCATCTTGTGAAACGTCTTTCCAAAACTCCAGTGGCTAAAGCGCGTGGGCATCCCATAGGCCCCGAACGTGTATACAATATCCGCCGGACAAATCTCATACCGCATCGGATAGTAGTCCAGCCCGAATCCGTTGGCTATCTCCATAATCTCAGCAATCGCATATTCTAGCTCCTGATGGTCACTACTCATCCCACTGTTCCCCCTTCCCGTTTGCGAAAAAAGGTACGCAAGGCTTGGTATACCTCGCCCTTTTCCTTGATGACATAGTACATAAACTGATCCTTTTTAATGTTCTTGTAGGCTGACATCAGTGTGCTGCTGCGGTTATATTGATTCACTTCTCCATAGCCGAACATATTGCTGCGCTTCATAAGCTCCTCAATCAGCTTCACGCACCGTTCGTTATCCGAGGTCAGATTGTCGCCATCCGAGAAATGGAAGGGATAAATATTATAATGGGAAGGAGGATAGCGCTTGTCGATAATCTCCAATGCCTTGAGATAAGCCGAAGAACAGATGGTTCCGCCACTTTCTCCACGGGTGAAAAATTCTTCCTCGGTGACCTCTTTGGCTTCGGTATGGTGCGCCAGAAAGACAATCTCTACCTTTTCATATTGGCGGCGCAAAAAGCGGGTCATCCAGAAAAAGAAGCTGCGGGCGCAATATTTTTCAAAAGATCCCATCGAGCCTGAAGTATCCATCATCGCAATGATCACCGCGTTGGATTGGGGGATGGTTTTTTCCTCCCATGTTTTGTAACGGAGATCGTCCGGACTGATATGATGAATGCCCGGATTGCCCTGACGTGCGTTGCGGCGCAGATTTTCGAGAATGGTTCGCTTCTTGTCAATATTTGCCTGCATGCCTTTTTTGCGTATATCATTGAATACGATGGACTCAACCTCAATCTGTTCCTTGTCTTTCTGCTGCAAATGCGGTAATTCCATGTCCTCGAACAGCATATCTTCCAGTTCTTCCATGCTGACTTCCGTCTCCATGATATCGTGTCCGGGCTGGTCTCCGGCTTTCTCGCCTTTACCGGGCTTCTGGGAAGCAGGATCGCGTCCGATGACATCCCCCACCTGACTGTCGCCGTCCCCTTGGCCTACATGCTTTTGCTTCTGATAATTATAAATGAAGCGATATTCGTCCAGACTACGAATCGGCACTTTAATAATCTGCTTACCGTCTGACATGATAATATTTTCTTCCGTAATCAGATCAGGCAGATTTTGCTTAATTACATCTTTGACCTTCTGCTGATGACGCTGCTGGTCTTGGTACCCTTTGCGATGCAGCGACCAATCTTCGCGGGATACGACGAATGAATATGGCTGACGTGGTTCCGGCATTGTTAGGCACCCCCCAAGTGGATACACGGCACAGTTTGGCCTTGTTGGTTATTAAGTATATTCACGGGGATGTACGATATGTGATGGAAGCCAAAAAACCTTTCCAATTTCAGGGCACCTTGGTCAAGACCCCATTTTATAGACACTGAAAAAAGCCCCTAGGCTATAAGCTGCTTCCGATACTCTTTCGGAGGCAGCTTATTTAACTTTCGTTGTGGTCGACATTGGTTGTAAAATCGAATATATTCTTCTATTCTCCTTTGTGCCTCATCCATATTTCGGATATCATATGGGTAGAGCCCTTCCGTTTTGAGATGCAAGAAGAAGCTCTCCATTGAGGCATTATCATAACAATTGCCTCGGCGAGACATGCTGATTCGGGCACCAACCTTTGGCAGCATGTCTTGATACGCATGGGACAGCGTGATATCTGTGACCCATTTTTGATTGGGTTTGTCCGCCTTGAAATCCTGTTTTAGCAGATTTTTCGCCACACGACCCTCCGTAGAAGAAGTATAGTTGCGGCGATGCTTCCGACGAATTTGTGAGCGGATTCCCAAGACCTGCATGAGCCGGAGTACCTTTTTATGGTTCATCCAGATTTCCAAACACTTTTTTAGCATATCGTTTTCCCGTTTTAACTTTTGGACGTACCTGTCCTGGTCCATAAATCCGAATTCACCGAGCTCCTTGTACTTCCGCATCCATTCTTTCAACCGATGTCGATCTGCAATCCCGAACTTCTCCATGAGTTTACGATATGTCCAACCTTCTTCGATATGAAGCCGTATGGCCTCTACTTTGGTTTCAAACGTATACTCTTTAAACTTCTGTCCTTTTTTCGCTGGCATAAAAATGCATCCCATAGAAATTCATCGGATAAACCAGGGGTTTATTCCAATGTCTATTCTAAGGGATGCACTTCAATTTAGCTGGTAGGGTACTTTTTTTGTGTTTTATTAATTTGATAAAGTAAAGGCCCTCCATTGAAGGAAGGCCCTGCTTTCAGACGCTGAGTATGACAACTCGTATTCAACTTAGTTTGAAAAGTCAACCCACGACGGTTAGTTAATGTCTCCTGTGTACTGACCAGTAGTACCCCAAGCTTCGCCTTCAACTTTGTTACCGTTGGCTCTGAATTGAATTAAGTATTTCCCTGAAGGCATCCCATTAGGGAATGAATTAACGCTAGTCCACGTTAATGTGTCTCCTTTGCCAACAGTTTTATAGACATATTCTCTCCCGTTACCCTGCAAGCTCCAAGTGAGATTTGATGTCCCTGTATTCTTCACTTTAATCTTTACATGTCCATAACCTTTTTCAACAGTTAAGTCCATCGTTGGACTTGTCCCACCAAGAACCGAATGTACCTCTTGACCAGTTTGTTGGATAACTATACCTCCATGATCCTTCGAGACTTCAATCCCCGTAACTGGTGCGGCAGAAGCAGCCAGCGGAGCTACTGCTGTAAGAGCCAATACACCAGTAAGAATAATTGCTGTGTTTTTCAATTGTTTCATGGTACATGTACACTTCCTCTTCTATTTTTTTGGATTACTACATAAGATTAACATAAAAAAAGGAATATATTGTTTATTATTTTTAAGAAATCGGAAAAATGCAACTACTGAACTATTTTTCAAAAGTGTGCGACATTAATTTCAAAACAAGAGCGAATACCTCACAAAAAGTTACAAAAGTTATTGACAACTGTTAAATTATGGACAACAATAGGATGAAATAATATAAAAATTTTGTAATTTTTATGTGAAGGGTGGATATGACATGTAGCATACACCTACGATTCGAGCGGAATTAGACAAATACCTAAAACAAGAGGGTTTGAGCCTAACGCAATTCGGGAATATTGCAGGCATTAACAGAGGAATAGTAAGTGGCATTGTAACTGGTAATAGTCCTATATCTGTTAACCAGCTTGATCTAATCACTGAGGCTATGGGTTTACCGGAAGGATTTTTTTACGAACGATTCATAGATGACTACATCATCGAACGTTCTCCCAATATGCGTCGAATTGAGCGGTTGCTATATCGTTGTGCAGAGCTGGACAAGCTGGATGCGATCAGTCGAATCGTTGGACAAATCATGGACAATATACTCTATTCACCTAAACTATTTGAAATTGCAGAAGCGCTATTAGCACAAGGACGACATGCTGCTGCGCTGCTGCTCTATGAGAATGTAGCAGAAGTGGAGAAGTACCAACATTCTGAACGCTTGGCAGTCTGTCAATTTCGTATATTCACGATTCAGGTTGGAGACGATCAAAGACAAAATCTTAGAGTAGCAACGGTATTTGAGGTTTTTGTTGAGCGACTGGATGAAATAGACCAGCTTGATGCATTAAAGGATTTGGCAAACGTGTACAGGTCCTTGCGTAAATGGGACAAGGTTGACGAAATGGCAAGGAAAATGAGAGGAAAAGCGGAAGTCCAATATTCAATGAAGCATCAGCAAAAGAATCGAAAGAACAGGGAGCATGAAAAGGGAACCAGGGGACCGTTATTTGGATATATTGCTTATGCCGACTTATTGTGTGCCAGTGTTTGTGAAGCCCAAGGCGATTATCAGCAAGCTCTACAATATACATACGCCTATGCGGATTTAGATTGGGTTAAAGAGAATGACGAGGATACAAAACACTGGGTAAACTTGTTCAGTCAGTGGGCGGAAGGAAATACTTACGTATATAAGCTGTTGTCTGGAGATATAAGCGTGCTTCAAGATTATGTTGAATATATTGCAGCAACATCAGGCTCTAATGAACAAGAGGAAATCTCCAAATTGTTGAATGTTATAATTGCAGCCAACCAATTTGAATTGGAAGTGGATGATATACTTCAACGGTTTGAAACGGAGATTAATTCGTTTTCTGAACAGTCTCTATCCGATGATATGTATACCCAACAGGTGATACCGGACTATATCGCGTGGTTTGGTTACGAGTTAGCTTATTATGATTTACATCGAGGTTCTTACATTGGTGGTTTTAAACATTTGATGTATTCAATGGTAAGTTATCATAAACTAAATAATGAGACTTATTTTATAAATTGTATGGGTTTATTTTTACATTTTCAGGATTATGCGGTTCCAGAAACTAAAGCAGCATTTTTAAATCTAATTGAAAAGGTGTGGATGAACAATGTTGAAAAAATCGGTACTGCTGCTCATAGCGGTTAACTTTTTGTTTATTGTTAATGTGCCAGATCAAGCTTTTAACCACCACCATAGCATTCAGCCTCAAGTTACCATTGGAGGATTTTAAAGCAAAAGCTCTGCTAACCTTAATTGGTCGGCAGGGCTTTTTGTTTTATTAGACTATAAACTCCGTAAACACCAGACAACGTAATAACCCCGATTGGTAGGGTGTCTTTTGTTTACCTGAATGCCCTGTCACAGAACGTATTTATACATATATTAAGGTGTACAACAAGTAAAGGAGGTTCAAGCCATGAGTGGATATGAAGGTGGAGCAGGTTATGGTGGATACGGAGGATTTCATTCTATAGGTGCAATCTTGGTATTGTTTATCCTGTTGGTAATTATCTCAAAAGCATTTTGGGTATGATTGGACTGGGGGCTCTGCTGGCGTAATGCTGGCAGAGCTTTTTTTATTGAGGTGATCGGCATGAACCATACATATAAAGTGCTAAAGTCGGATATAGAACTATTTGCAGCTGCATTAAGCCAGGTAAGAGTATATGTAGTCCAGCGGTTGAGTGATAATATGGTGGAAGTTGTAGATTATGGTGGGACGGTAAGAAGATAACGCCAGATTCCATTAAAGATTAACGGATGCTATTTTATGAGAAAGCAGTTTGAATTTAGAGTAGATGTAAAAAAGGACTCCACTGGAAAATAGCCTGTTTGGAGTTCTTTCTCATTTGGCAATAGAAACTATGTAACAAAAAAAGCGGGAAGAGAGTCCTCCCCGCTCAAAACAATATTAATGTTTTTTCTTTTTGACATTTACGTTGAACAGATTGGCAGCCAGCGCATTGCCTTGTGCACGCGCAAACGCTTTTTGTTTTGACCAGATAGATATGCTTTTTCTTTTCACATGGTGTTTGGAATGTCTTCTACTCATGGATATCACCTCCCTTCATAGGAAACGAAGGTACGGATGGTCTTAGTGGTGCTTTTTGCGTTTGGATATTTTGATGTTCAGTGCATTGGTTGCCAGCGCATTGCCACTTCTTGTTCTGGCATCTGCGGATTGAAAAATTTTAACGACCAGGAATTTGTTTTTACCGACACGGTGTTTGAACGTTTTTACTCTTGTTCTGATCATCTGCATGTCCCCTTTCCTTAGGTCTGCTTTATTTATATTCAGTGGCGATAGCGAAGTATCAGCATGAATCTATTAACAGCAAAAAGAAACTATTACCTAATAGATTGATTTCCTCGGTCAAAATGCCAGTCGTCAATGCGTATTGCTGTTCCTAAAAGGATTTTTTATTCACGAAGTGTCCCATATAAAACTATATTAAACTCAACATATACGAAAACAGATAGTATCAGTATTGGATAAAACTTGTTCGTACTTTGGAGTGCAGATAAGCAGCATAATTGAGCACGTAGAGGGTAAATAAAAAAAGCCCTCAGCATGAGGGCTCAGGCTGTCGAGAAACCCCCTGTTTTTCTGCAGGGGGTTTAAAACTGTCTTAGTGGTCTAAAAACTAGGGTCCTCAGATCGTTTTAAATCGATTTTTGTTTTAAAAGATGCGTCTCCCCATATAAAAATAGAAGTGTCGAAAAGTCCTCTGGACTTTCTCGACACTCTGAGCCCTCAGCATGAGGGCTTTCGGTATAATCTGGATTGTGTGACAAAACGACTATAAAGGGCGGTCGGCTAATCTCCCGGAAGGGAGGTGATGCTTGTGGAGGTTAAAGATGCTTTGACATTAATGATGATGTTCGGCACGTTATTAATTACGTTGATCGGATTAATCGTTACGATTGTTATTTCGCTGAACCAAAACAAAAAGAAATAGACCGCCCCCACTATGGTCAAGACCCCATTTTATAATATGCACATTAGAACAGGAGTGTCGATATAGATGAACATCCATTCCAGCTTTCGTGAAGTACGGGAAAGTGACCAGCAGGTATTCCCCATCGCATGGATAGGAGTCCAGCCCTATACAACTGGCGTTCGTTCACAGCATCTTTTCCGCCTTATAGCCAATTCCATACACCGTCTGCAATAGCGACTGATGCGGTTCGAGCTTCTTGCGCAGGCGCTGGATATGAATATCCACGGTCCGCGTTCCCCCTGCATAATCGAAGCCCCATACCTGCTCCAGCAGCTCGTCCCGTGTGTACACCCGCCCGGCATGTGACACCAGAAGCGCCAGCACATCAAACTCCTTGGGTGTCAGATCCAGCGTTGTTCCCTCCAGTTCAGCCGTTCTGCTGGACGGACGCACGCGCAACGGGCCAAGTGCCGTTTCTGATCCTTCTGGTGCAGGCGCTCCCTCCCGTTCAAGCCTCCGTACCAGCGCCTTGATGCGGGCGAGCAGCTCTCGCAGATCAAAGGGCTTGCTCATAAAATCGTCCGCGCCCAGCTCCAGCCCGAGCACCTTGTCCACGATATCGTTTTTGGCAGTCAGCAGCAAAATGCCAATGCCCTTCCGACTTTCCAGACGGCGGCACACCTCATATCCGCCCAGCTTGGGCATCATCACGTCGAGCACCAGCACATCCGGGTGAAATAAACGGACTTTTTCCAATGCGTCTTCCCCGTCAACAGCGGTTTCTACCAAATAACCTTCTCTTTTCAACCCATAGGCTAGCGCATTTCGAATGCTGGGTTCATCGTCCGCTACTAATATTTTTTTATCCATGTCTTTTCCTCCCTGCTCCATAAACCAACCGTATCTGCCTACTGATGTTCCCGCAAATAATAATGGATCAGACAGGTATGGCATATGAACTGCTCGCGTGGATCGTTGAGATCAAAATCCGCAATGTCACGAATCCGTTCCAATCTGTATTTGACCGAATTACGGTGTATAAAAAGATAATTCGCCGTATCCATCAGACTGCCCCGATTTTCCAGATAATAAAATAACGTTTTAAGCAAATCACTGCCATGAGACCGATCATACTGCTGGAGTTTGCCCAGCTTACGTTCAAACAAATCGGCAAATTCCTCTTTGTTCATTGCTTCCCCAAGCATATAGTGCATTTCGATATCTCCGAATTTACATACACGTCTATCGGGATACAGCCGCTGGGATACGGTGATGGCACGTCGTGCCTCATTATAGCTTTGCATCAGCTCCCACAGCTTTTTGGCACTTCCTATGCCTATATAATAATCGCCCGTTCCCAATGCTTTTTCACTGTTCCAGTTCTTCAGCGTTTCAGCCCAGGTTAGTCCCTGATCAGCGCCAGCCCCGTCATGATGGTCATTCGAATGAAGAGTAGGCAGAAATAATATTGCCCGATTGGAACGGAACTCAATATGAGAAACCACCCGTCGCCGGGTGGATTCCTGAATCAGCAATCCGGACAGAATCTCTTCTGGCGGAGCGGTAGCGCTTTCCAGTACAGCGACCTCCCAATCATATGCCGGGTTAAATCCCAATTGACGCCCTCGGCGCTCAACCTCATGCCGCAACGGCACCGGAGGGGTCATCAGCTCATCGATAAAGTTACCCCGCAGTCGGCTTTCCGTATCTTCTACCGCCTTTTCACGCATTAATTCCAACGCCATGACCAGGCGTGCCTGCTCAATCCCCACCTGCTCCATATCATCCAGCTCGTTGCGGGCAATGACCAGCTTGGCAACTGTGCGTTTATCGACATTAATCGGAAAATAGCGGGAATCCTGCGCCTCCGCCCAATTCCACTCCTGTGGTGAAGTAACAATGGCTCGGCCTCCATTATCTATCAAAGCAACCGGGGCTTTAAGCAGCTCTGCTATATTATCGCTTACAGCCTGTATACCGCTGTTCTCCAGCACCATCGTTGTTAAGGTCCGATATATTTCTTCCGAACGTCGCAGCAGCTCTGCCTGTCGATTCAACACCATATCCATGACTCGCTGTGTAATATCTGTATATGGAATATCGACCGGAATCTCAATCACGGGCAGGCCACAGGCATTGCTTTCCTCCAGCGCACTGCGGGGAATTTCCTTGAGAAAGCGGGTCGGTTTGATCGCAAGTGCTGCGGCCCCGCCCTGATGCAATAATTGAATAATTTGGCACAATACCTCAGGCTCATGACGGATGGAATAAGCGGTTGTCATCAATAGTACTCCTTCCCTGATCCAGCCCTTCAAGTCAGGGACCTCCATAATATCAATAAAACGGACAAACCGATTTAGCCCTTGCTCTCCGCTTAGTACCTTCGCCTCCTTCAATACGGGCATTGTCATAAGCTCCTGAACGGTTACACCCGGTATTTTCATATGGACAGACCACCTTGCTATTTATTTTGCGGTAACGGCACATATATTTAGGATTTTGCAAAGTTCTCGCCTAACTTAATTTTCAGGATAGTGTACCAAAAAAGTTTACAAAACAAAACCTTTTACCGGATGGAACGCAAATAAACCGCCTTTTCAGGAAAAGGCGGTTTATTTCATACCCTATTATTTTATGAGCCAGGCTTATCCTGCCTGAACTTCCTCATTCTCCCGCTCCCAACGCACTGATGCGGCTGCGCCGAGCGCCACAATCGGATCAATGGCACGGATGCCCAGCCTGCGCTCCAGCTCCGGTGCGAAGTTCATCGTCACAAAACCCGTACAGGCCAGCACAATGGCCTCTGCACCCTTCTCCTGAAGCCGCAGCGCCGCTGCCATGGCCTCCTCCTTACCTTGCGGAGTGTTCAGGTCCAGCGTCGTACGTACACCCTCGGGGCGCTCTGTGCCGATATAAGACTCACCCAAGATACGGCGGATCAACGGGGGGGCCTCCTCCAAAATGGTCAACACACCGACACGACTGGCCGCTGTCAATGCCAGATGCGCCGCGCAGGAGCCTGCGCCGTATACAGGTACATTCACTGCCTGACGGGTTTCCTCTAGTGCCGGGTCAGCCGCGCAGCTAATGCCAATGGACGTGCAGCCCTGCTCGACGAGCTGTTGCGCTGCGACCACAATTTTAGGCACCGATTCCCGATCCGTTGCATCATCATAGATTCCCTGCGGCTGGTCAGGGATACACACACTGGTGACAGGCAGTCCGTAGCGCTGCTCGATAACTCGGCCGTGAAGGCCAATAGCTACTTCGTCTTGCATAGTAAGCACTCTGATAATTCCGAGCATGATGAATTCCTCCCCGTTTTTACAGCTCCTGCTGTTTCTTATTCACCTAGTCCGCCTAGCGCTCCAGCAGTTGCCCTGCTTTCATAATCAGGCGGTCATCCAGATACACATCCGGTCGCTGAACGACACCGTCAATATGTACACCCGCAGCGATGGTCCCACCAAAAGTATTATTGCTGCCAAAGGCCACATGAATCGTGCCGTACACCTTCTCATCTTCCAGTACGACACCTGTAATACGTGCTTTATCATTTGTTCCAATACCGAACTCGGCCAGCATTCTGCCGTCACCGTCGCCCAGTATTTCCAGCAGGGGCTGTCCGGCTTCCCCTTCTGCGGCTGCCAACCTGCCGTTTTCGACCGTCAGCAGTAGCGGCTCCTTCAAGGCACCGATTCCCGCAACAGAGCCGTCCACAACAATCTGGCCTTGCGCCGTCCCCTCAAGCGGAGCAATATACGCTTCACCGGAAGGAAGGTTGCCGGATTCGCCAGGGTTCAGATACATGCCCGTGCTGGGCACGCCGTTGCGACCCTCAATGCTAAAGCTCAGGCTGTAACCATCCTTTTCAATCCGCACCTGCTTGGCAGCCGTCAATAATGTGGTCACCTCTTCGGTCAACGCCTTGACCTTCGGATAATCAGCAGCAATCGCCCCGTTCATGAACATGTCGTCCGTCATGCCAGGCATCGTCGCCAGACGCGCTCCAGCCGCTGCGGCTTGCTTGCGGGCATGGGTATGCGTCAGCGAATACCGGGTGACACATACGACAACGTTGGAGCGGAGCATAGCTTCGGCAACAGGTGCCGGAGGCTCCTCCCCCGATTTGGAGCGTACCTTCATCGTCAAAATAGCAGCTTCAGCCCCCAGCACCTTGCCAGCTTCATAAATGGACTCGCCCAATTCCTTTTTATCATCGTCCGTTACGACCAGAAGCGTCTCTCCAGCGGTAAGTCCCAGACATTTTTGCAAAACATTTTTACTAATTTCAACACGTTGTTGGCTCATTTTTTTACCTCCTATTTTTATACGTATAAGCTGACCTCCAAATATTCACATAGGAATGGAGTAGGCGGAATGTTGCTGTACAAGCGATCGCGATCGCCTGAAAGCTTTCCGTAGGAAAGCTCGCATCGTAAGCCTAAGCTGCTCCCGGATTTCTACCGTAGTGCATTCATTCCGGAAATCCGGGGGCAACAGCGATGGGAAGCACCATCCGCCTGTGTAGTGACCATCATGTAAATTTTCAGTCAGCTTATATGCTTACACCATTTCCGATACCAGCTTGCCGATCAGGGCATTGGACAATACGACTGGAACCCCCGCGTAACGCGCCGCCAGTTCTCTGTGAACATCCGTATACCCCATACAATCCAGCACGATAAGATCAGCCTGATCCTTGAACTGCCCGGCAGCCTGGCGAAATTCCTCTTCACTGCTGCTGTAAGGCGAGGCCGCCGCAAACCCGGGATTCATTCCGTGAGGACTGAATTTGAGCTTGAGATTGTCCTTCTGCTCTTCCAGCGGACCAATCAGGCCGACCCGCCGTCCTCCGGACATCGCCTTAATCACAGGAGGAAGCACATGGTCCGGCTCGATCAAAAAGGCGGTTCGGGTATGCAATCCCGGAAATACGCCGGTACACAGCAATAAAATCGTACGAATGCCCTGTTCCTCCATGCGCGTAATTTTCTCCTGAAGCAGCGGCTGGATTTTTTCGCGTGATATAACTACCGACTCTCCAGTCATCAGGCGGGAGGTCAATACATATTCTCCCGGGGACGGAGAGAGATGCTCTTGTATATAAGCAAAAGAAAGACCGTCCAGCGCACCTGCCTGTACCAGTTCTGCACGTCCTTCCAAAGCCCGTTCCACAATTGGGGCTACATCTGTCCGGGGCGCTTGCCCAATCGTAATCATCCCAAGCTTATCCATCTTTAATCCCCTGCTTTCGTATCCATTTTATTTTACGCTCCTGACGACAAAGGGCAAGCCTGTGGCCTGCCCTGTTTAGCATCAGCCGTGGTTTTGCGCACTGCCTGCTGTCTGAAGTATCTTCATGGAGCCGTACAATTCGGTAATTTTGACAAATTCCTGCGGGTCATAAAATGCACAAGTGCCATTCGTAAATTCCTTGGCCGTTTCAATGGAAAAACGTACAGCAGCCGCGATATCAATCTCATGACTCGCTCCGGTGCCACATCCTGGTACAGCAGCCTGCGCTGTAATAGCCACACCGACTACAGGCGCATTCGTCGCTACAGCAGGCTGCAAAATCGAATTAATATGGTATAAGTCATTACCGTACGGCGTGATATCCTGCGTGGTTACTGGAAAAGTAACAGGCAGTTGTCCCGTAGTCTGTTCCATCAGGCGCAGCAGATCCTCACTGACTCGCAATATATAGCCTTCCTTCACCGTGGGTGAAATGGCGATTCCCTTATGGTTAATGACACGATTGCCCTTGGTTGTATCAATAGACAAAATAGCTTCCATCTCGGGAACAATCTCATGACGATTCATTTCCAAAATATCCACAGGGGAGTCCATAAAATCAACCGGCTCATGCGGACGGGTAGGTGCATCCGGGCAAATATGTGTAGTTACGATCACATCACCCTTCAGCTTGTCACCTTTGATCTGCATATCCGCCAGCTTAAGCCCGGCAGCCACCGCCGCAATAGCTCCATCCGCATCAGATACAAGACCAATCCGGGAAGGACGTGCGCCGATTCCGCCCAGGCGTCCGACAATGCCGAATGTCGGTGCTGTACCTCCCGAGCTTTTACCTTCTGTACCCGGAATAAGTACTTGTATAAAATCCGTGCTTCCCTTGGCTCCGATTACCTGTTTTACGGTTACCACAATATCCTCGTATCCGGCGAAAAGCTGCTTAACCCGCTCTCCGTTTACATAGGCGCTGTCCAGCGCTTCGAATACGGTTAATGTCTGTTGAAGTGCCATCTTTGCATTCCTCCCGAAATCATTTATAGATAGGACAGTATAGGCTTATGAATAATTTGCTCAATCGGTTGCAGCAGCTTGGTATTAAACATAGTTGTACTCAGCAGCAACTTTTCCTTTGGAACCGCAATGACAGCCAGTCGCTGTCCTTTCGTTACGGCGGCAGTGATTACAGGTCTGCCTGTATCCAGATCCAGTGTCATGATCAAATCTGGAAAAGTCGCCAGTCGCTCTCCGTCAAGCTCCAGGGACATGTACTCATTCCAGAAGGTCATTTCGTAGGCACGGCCGCTATCGGTAATACGAACCAATCCGGCATCAAAGCCCCCCGAAGTTTCAAGCTTGCATTCTGTTACTTCTCCTGAGACGATCACCTTGCCGCCCAGCTCAGCGACCACGGCTGCAATCGCTGCTTCGCCCTGATGAGCCAGCATCGCTTCTCCGACAGCAATTGCTCGGGAAATGGCTCCCGGCGCACCGTTGGCTCTCGCGTAAGCAGCCGTCACCGGATTCCGCGCAACCGCTACAAGTCCTCCAGCTTCTACCGAGGCTTTACGAATCAGCGATGCAGCATGGTCCAGAGAGCCTGAAATCCCTACCTCAATATAATGCTCTCCGCGTCCGCCCACCGCAGCCTGACGGCTAACGTAATCTGGCAGCTCGGTCAAATTCATGGAGCCCATTGTACCCGTCGGATGTGCCCGGCCATTACATGCAAAATCCACAACCGGAATACCACTCAAAGCCGACTGAAACCAGCCGTTAATCGTTGTCTCGCCGCCATTTTCATTCGTATGCAAAGCCCGGACACCCTTTCCTGTCATGGAGGACACCATTTCCAGCGCCTTCACATAATGAACAGGCTTCACATATTTATTCGGAGCAGCCGGGGCACCAACGACAGCCACGGTGACGAAGAGATCGTCATCTACGAAGCTTTCGACGGATACCAGCTTCGGCTGTCCCACTTCAAGAGCCAGCTTTCCGATCCGCAGACCTTCTTCAATCCAGCCTCCGCCTCCTCCGCCCAGAACAGCACCGCCATAAACGGCATATTCAACAATTCTCTCATCCAGCTTCAAAGCGTCCATCTGCATCATCTCACTTTTTTAGTTTAAATACGGAATTAAAGAAGTTGTACAGCGCATCCCCTGCGATGAAACCTGCGGCCAGAATCGTCATGGAAGAAACGACCTCTTTTTTTGCGAAACGGGTTACGAGGAAGCGAATTGCGATGCCGGCCAGAACAGCCCAACACGCGTTCGCTGTCGCAATCAATAGCCCTGTCGCGAACATAACACCCAGTTGGCGCTTGGAGCCACCTATGAGTTGGAGAATCGCTCCCGGTATCGCCCACAGCAAGAGCTGGCTTGCCACACCCGGTGTAGCTCCAGCCTGAATGGTGGATACATATACTTTATCAATCGGTGGCACCAGATTTTGCGCAAAATAACTCGGATAAGCCAGAGCTACAGTCACCAGTGCAACAGCGAAGGCGATCAGAGCCGTTATATACTGTTGCTTTCGACCTTCCCGTTCCAGTTCCTTATCCTTACCGTTGCCGCGCAGGATATAGCCTGTTTTCAAATCAAAGCCCATATCCGCAAAGGCAGGACCTGTAGCCGCGCTAAACCCGGCCAGCAATGCCAAAGCCACTGGCGGAAAACCGATCATCATACCGCCAAGCAAGGTAATGAAGGCGACCGCAAAGGCGGGGAACCACCCGGAATGCATGGCGGCAATGCCGACGATAATTTCATGCACGAACGCGGCAAAGGCTGCAAACACGATAAAGCCGATCAGCATGCCTACGGACATGTGCGTAACCAGTCCACCGATAATGGCGATCAGCAGGGAAATCGCCAGATACGCGATGAATCCGAGTCCAAGCGTACGACGAGCCTCTGCAATCGGACGGGTGTATTCTTCATCCTGCGAAGAGGCTTGCACGGGACTCCCATCCACGACAATGCTACTCGTGCCTGATGCTTCATTTGAAGCTTTATCCGAAAGCGCGGCGGTACTGTCCTTTTTCTTGCCGGAACGGCCGAATACAAGTACAGCAGCCTGAATCAGCGCCACAATGCCCGCCCCGATCATCACTCCATGGGCAATGTATAGCGCATTTACATCAATCTGAAATAGCGGCATGGAATACTGGCGAATCAATAAGCCGACACCAAACATGCCCAAGGCCCAAATGTTACCAATAAAAGCCACACCAAAGGCAGACATCGGAATACTGAGATAAGAGCCGACTACCCCGATCAGTGCGCCAACACCCAGCAATCCGGCACGCTTGCCGCCCTTGTCCCCGGCTCTGATGGATTCCGCTGTCGCAACACCTGGAGCCCAGGTACCCGAGGCGGGGAACAGCCTGGAATCAAAAATTTTGTACAGTATCGTTGCATCTGCGAACATAGCCAACGCCGCACCTAGCAGCATGGGTACGACCAAATCAGGGGTTCCCATGAGATATGGAATTCCAATCGGAATCAGCAGGCTATTGGCCGCCCCGAAGGTAGCCGAGGAAATCGCCGTCTGGACCAGATTTTGACGATGTACCGATTTATAACGTAAAAACCAGTTAAACGGGATACGTGCGATCAGCATCGCGATTAACGCTCCGATGATGGCCGTATTTGGGGTCACCCCCAGGCTGGTTACGATCTGCATTCCGATAATAGCTCCCAGAACACTTGTAGCCACAATGAGAATAAATGCAAAAGGCTCAAACGTTTTCGGGTGGTGTTTTTCTTTTTCGTTTTCCATATGACCCTCCTGTGGCTTAGACATGATGTGATGTATTTCTTCCTCTGTTGAGTAGGTTTAACTTATGTTACTGCAACTTTCCTTCCATAAACAATGTTCGTCCTGACCAAAACAAAGGCTTGTTTATTGTGCATACAGGATAAAAGCCGATATATATAGCGCTACCATTACATTTTATTCCTTTATCGTGTCAATAAATATAACATGAATATAGAAGGAAAGCGTATAGCCCTTTAAAACAGCACCTATTACCTCATCATGAATAGACTGATAACTAACAGAGGATCACCTTTTTCTATAATCACAAGTCAAGTGAGGTTCTTATGACGAAATCCTATACCAAAGCACAGATTCGCAAAATCACCAGTCGTTTCGGTCTGATCCCAGTAAAATCAAGCTTAGTCTCATCACTGTACCGAAAAAATGCAGTAATCCGGGTGAAAACGAAAAAGGGAACTTATGCATTAAAGCCCTTTAGCCGTACTAGGATGGTCCGCTCAAATACAATCCAACAGATGGAGCAGGCTGCAAGCATGATCAGGCTTTTGAAAAAGAGAAAGTATAGCTACATGCCCCGGTGGCTTCCAACACATTCCGGGAAGCTGTGGACTATACATCAAGGAACGCCATTTTATGTAAGTCAGTGGATTAAAGGACGAGGATTGGAGAATGCTGAAGATTTTGAAAAGCTTGGGTGGGCACTTGCCACACTTCACGCCTCGTCCACTGGCTTGTATCGGATTGGAAGGGGGAAATCCCCTACGTTTCAGCAATTGCGGATATGGAAAAACCAGGACCGTCTTTTTCAAAGAAAAATAACACAAATCAGCCGTCATAACAAAGAATACGGCAACTGGTACAACGCTCACGGCAAAGGCTGCAACCGTTTAGCTAAGCGGGCATGGAAGGATTTGCAGGACACATCCATTGTTAAGCTGCTTCAGAAGGAAAACCGTTCTCCCTCTTTAATACACAGCGACATCACGATCCCCAATGTCATTATTTCAGATGATGGTCAACTCAAAATCATTGATTGGGATCGAGTTAGGTTCGGCTCAGTCTATGTAGATCTGGCAAAGGCCCTTATGAATACGACCCAATTCAATCCTGAATTTGTGCAATCCCTGCTGAAGGGATACCAAAAACGCAAACCACTAAGCCGAACTGAACGAAAAATGGTTACAGCCTTGTATAAACTGCCACGCGAAGCGTGGCATGCCTCCCTACACCCGAATCGCTCAAGAAACCGCGAGATCCTGGACAATTGGGATCAATCATGGCCCCTTCGTTTACAAATCATTCATATTTTGCAGGAATGGGCGCATGCATAAAAGAAAGTGAGGATCAAAATGTCGATTTTATCGAACGTTGAGCAGATGTACGGAATCAAAATTCAACGTACTCGTCAAAAGAAGGACATACACAAGATTGAGACCGCCGGCATGACCTATTGTTTAAAGCCCTACAAATTCCCAGAAGATGAAATTCGTTTTATTACAGGTGTGTTGTCCTTCCTGGATGAGCGCGGGTTTACCCGTAGCCAAAAGGTCTATCCGACAGTGCAGCAAACCGCTTATATGACCCATGAAGGCATTTCGTATACATTAACCAATTGGGTTGATGGAGGAAGACCAAAATTCACAAAAAAAATAGATTTCAAAAAGGGAATTTCCACCTTAGCCAAATTTCACTCCAGTGCCGTAGGCTTTCCTGTCACCGAGGCTCCGGCAGCCAGAATACGTTACGAAGGCTTGGGTGATGAAATTGCTGGATACAAAAAGCGCCTCAGTCCCTACAAAGGCACAGCACATCTCGTGGCTCTCTGTGAGGAAGTGACGCATCGTTTACAGCAGCCCAAGGTTCGAGAAGCAATCGACTCGGAGCAAAAAGCCGGCGCATTTATACATGGCGACTACAATTATCCCAATCTGATTAAAGACAGACAGCTCAAGATTCATTTAATCGATTTTGAAAATTGCTCCCTGCACGTAAGAATGAAAGACTTGTCCCACCTTCTGCATCGAAATTGTCTTTGGAACGGGACCAAGATGCTGCGCGCGGTCGACTACTATCAACGATATCGTCCGTTAAGCGCCCATGATTTACATTTGCTTCACACACTTTTGATCTCTCCCTATCATGTGGTCCGCAACATCAGGATAGGCGGCATCCGTTCTGCCAAACGTGTTATTCCATCATTCGTCCAGTTAAACAAATATCGACGTGAACTTAGAGCGCTGCTATAATCTGTCGGCTTGGAATTAAACAGGAAAACAGACCTGGCGAAACGGTCTGTTTTTTTATGTTCTGACAACGATTTATGGGAAATCTACATGCCACTGAACTAAGTCCACTTGCTGATTGTACCGGTACAATCAAAAATTTATAGCATTGTTATCAATACGCCCCCCTTCTACAATGAGGCTAAGACCCAATAGATCATTTGTTCCGAAAAGAGAATTGGTGAAACTAACAACAGAGGTGACTCCACATGTACATTATGACAAAAGAAGAAATAAAGGCTTATCTAAACAGGATCGGAATTGAAGACATTCTGCCTCCTACTAAATCCTATTTATTTGAGCTGCATAAGGCCCATGTGAAACATCTTTCGTGGCAAACGGTGGACATTTTTGCAGGAAAGCCGGCAGCCATTGGTTTTCAAGAATCCGTTCAACTTATTTTACAGGGGAGAAGCGGTTATTGTTTTCATCTGAATGGTGCCTTCAGCGCACTACTACATTCACTAGGCTACAAGGTCCGCCTGCATCGTGCCGGGGTTCAGCCTTTAGGAACAGAGCCACGCATCAATTCATTTCATCTTGGGTTAACCGTGAACTTGCTAAATGAGCAGCACGAAGATGAAGTATGGATTGTTGATGTCGGTTTAGGCGATATGCCATATGAGCCTGTTCCACTCCGTATGGGCACTTATGAACAAGCACCTCTTCAATATAAGGTTACGGAGTCCGGGGTTGTTGCAAAAGGCTGGCGGTTAGAGCATGATTCGCTTGCTTCATTTGTCGGCGTTGATTATGACCCTACGGTTGTTCGGGATTTGGAAGAGTTTATGCCAAAACATCATTTCTATAGCCGCTCAGCGGATTCTCCATGGTTCAACCTGTTTCTGATTCGGCAAAGACAAGCATTAGAGACGAATGAACTAAGAGGTTGTATTTGGAAAAAAAACGGGCTGAACGGATTGGAAAAAATAGAGCTGGATCATAAATCGCAGTGGCTGGAAGTGTTGGCAGATGTATTTGGTGAGCCGCTTGTTAACTATAGTCCCCAGGAACGGGACGAGTTATGGAAAAGAGTATTTGCGGCTCATACTGAATGGAAGAAATCAATCATTTCCTAATAAAGCATTACGCTCTTCCTCGGTTGCGTTGATTGGACCGCCACGGAGGGGGAGCGTTATTTTCCTCAAAAAGCTCTCCCCGGGATACAACTCATTCTATCCTTTCACACCTACATCATTTCGCTGGAATGATGAAGCGCTTCCAATTCCTTCACCATATTTTCGATCAGCTTTGTGAAGGAAGCCAATTCCTCGGAACTAGAAGCCTGTTGTCGGGCGCTGGCTGTGGTAGCAGCCGTTTCGGATTGCACACTTTTCAGCATATGGGCAATATCCAGTACCTTGCACTGAATTTGCTCCTGCGCCTGCTTGGAATTGGATGCCAGCTTGCGTACTTCCTGCGCCACAATCTGAAACCCGCGTCCTGCTTCCTGCGCATGTGCTGCTTCAATCGCCGCATTCAGCCCCAGCAAATGCGTCTGATCCGACAGCTCGCGAATCGTGCCGCTCATCTGCTCAATATGCTTGATCTCATCGCCCAACTGCTGTACCAATTCTTCCGTATGTTCCTGCGAAGAGACCGTTGTACGTGCACTATCTGCAATGTTATCTGTATTTTCACGTAATTCAGCAATCATACCAGTCAAATTTTGAGCAATTCGGGACACAACGGTTAATACTTGTGTCTGTTCATCGGCCAGTTCGTTAATTTGCTCCTTTTCCTTCTTCTGATAGGCTTCCAGCACAAGCTGGGAGTCCAGATTGAACATTTTGGAAAGAGCGTGAACAATCGGATACCAATCGTCGATCCCCGAATGCTTCAAAATATCTACTGCAATGTCCAAATAAGTTATGTATGTGCCCAAATAATAGTCAGAGGACAAACCAATGCGTGAATGCACCTGCCCTACAAAAAGACGGTGCTCAATAAACGGCTCATCTATTTTTCCATCTGCCAGAGAAAGCCAATATTCTCGTTGTGTTTGCTTTAATCGTTCAATATTGGACCATTTGGAGATAATCGACATGAGGTGCGGGACCTTTTCCACATGATCATAAAACCGATCCACCACCTCAGCCACAATAGACTGGAACAAACCCTGATGGAGATGCAATAAAGCCAAGTCCTCATCCGTAATACCAATATATTGAATCTGTTTTAATCTACTTTCCGCTACATCAATCATAAGTTCCTCCAAATAAATAGTTTACATCAAATTAACATTACCATATTTATCGGCGTATTTTTGGAAAATGTTATAAATTCATTGGATTCATTGTGATTTTTTACATATCTATGATGGACAAGCACCTGAAATGACTCCCTCATGATAAAAAAAGAACCCGACAGCAAGCACTGGAAACTTACTGTGCATGCTACCGGATTACTCCACCCTCTTGCTTTTGCTTATCTTAAGCTTACCGAATTTTATCGATTTAACAGACTGCCTACATATCGAAGCAGGTCGTTGGCACTGGCACCTGTATAGCCGTGTTCCTCAATCAACCGCTTAATCACCTCATTCATTCGTTTGAGCTGATTAGCATCGGGTGTTTTGGTCGAGGTCGTAATTTTCACAATATCCTTCAAATCAGCGAACAGCTTTTTCTCAATCGCTTCTCTCAGCCGATCATGATGATGATATTCGAACTTGCGTCCCTTGCGTGAGTAAGCGGAAATCCGGATAAGAATTTCTTCGCGGAACGCCTTTTTCGCATTTTCCGATACCCCAATCTGCTCTTCGATCGAACGCATCAGCCGCTCATCCGGGTCGAGTTCTTCATCCGTAAGCGGGTCGCGGATTTTTACCCAATTGCAGAAGGCTTCGATATTATCCAAATAGTTGTCGAACAGCGTCTTGGCTGATTCCTCGAACGAGTACACAAAGGCTTTCTGGACTTCTTTTTTCGCCAGGTCGTCATACTCCTTACGGGCCACGGAAATGAAATTCAGATAGCGCTCCCTTTCTTCCTTCGTAATAGAAGCATGCTGATCCAGACCATCCTTGATAGCTCGTAAAATGTCCAGTGCATTGATGGATTCTACATTTTGCTTAATGAGCGCACTGGAAATGCGATTGATGACGTACCTTGGATCTACCCCGGACATGCCTTCCTCCAGAAACTCATTTTGCATTTCCTTCAGATCGGCTGTCTTGTAGCCTTCCACCTCTTCGCCATCATACATGCGCATCTTTTTGACCAGATCCATGCCCTGCTTCTTCGTCTCCTTCAGGCGGGTAAGCACGGAGAAAATAGCAGCCGTCCGCAGCGCATGAGGGGCGATGTGAATATGCTTCATGTCACTTTGTTCAATGAGCTTGGCGTAAATCTTTTCTTCTTCCGAGACTTTAAGGTTGTAAGGAATCGGCATCACGATCATCCGTGATTGCAGAGCCTCGTTCTTTTTGTTTGCGATAAAGCTTTTATACTCCGATTCATTGGTATGAGCAACGATCAATTCATCTGCACTAATTAACGCAAAACGTCCCGCTTTAAAATTACCCTCCTGAGTCAGAGACAGCAAATTCCACAAAAACTTCTCATCGCATTTCAGCATCTCCTGAAACTCCATCAGTCCACGGTTGGCTTTGTTCAGTTCTCCGTCAAAACGATACGCGCGTGGATCGGATTCCGACCCATACTCCGTAATCGTAGAAAAGTCGATACTGCCCGTCAAATCGGCAATATCCTGTGACTTCGGATCCGAAGGACTGAACGTACCGATGCCGATCCGATTTTCTTCCGATATAAACACCCGCTCCACGCGGACCTTTTCAATATCTCCATCAAATTCTGTGCGCAATCTCATCTGGCAGGCTGGGCACAGATTGCCTTCAATCCGCACCCCCAGCTCCTTCTCAAAATCCGGACGCAGCTCATGAGGAATGAGATGAAGCGGATCTTCGTGCATGGGGCAGCCTTCAATGGCGTATACCGCTCCCTGATCCGTCCTCGAAAATTTCTCCAGACCGCGTTTGAGCAAGGTGACCAGCGTGGATTTACCTCCACTGACGGGTCCCATCAAAAGTAGAATACGCTTGCGCACATCGAGCCGACGGGCTGAGGAATGGAAGTATTCCTCCACCAGCTTTTCAAGCGCCCGGTCCAGTCCAAAAATCTCCTGCTCGAAAAATTTATATCGCTTATGTCCCCCAACCTCTTCTACACCAAAAGATTCAATCATCTTGTAAACCCGTGCATGAGCGGTCATCGCCGGCGTCGGGTCTTTCTTGAGTATCTCTATATACTCTCTAAAAGTGCCGCTCCAGGCCAGACGGTTGTTTTCCGCCCGGTACTCCGCAACGCGTTCAAAAATATTCATGCTCGGTTCCTCCTATGACTGCGTAATGACTATCCTCCACTCCGGATGGTTAATGGCTACACTCGTCCACGCCTTTCAGGATATGATGCAATCCTCTTAAAAAAAGTGTAATACATACCTATGCAGATTGATTTCAGAATTGACCTTTTTTTTGCGACAGATTCCCCTGCTTTTTCGAAAAACAGAGAGATACACTGTGCTAAAATATACAACAACGACGCGGACCTGACGCATTATGGTACAATATAAACTCGGAATAATGGGATAAAGGAGCGGGAGAAGCATGGCGGTTCGGCATGAGACGGAGTTGTACGCTCCGATCAAAGCCTTTTTTGAGAGCTCGGGATACGAAATCAAGGGAGAAGTGCGTAACTGCGATTTGGTGGGTATAAAGCCAGAACAGCAGGAGCCACTGATTGTGGAGATTAAAAAGACGTTCAATCTGGCGCTGGTGCTGCAAGGCATACAGCGTCTGAAGCTAAGCAGCAATGTGTATGTGGCGGTGGAACGAAACCGTGCGAAAAAAGGGGCTGTCAATCAGCGCTGGAACGAGCTGGTCGGACTGTGCCGCCAGTTGGGGCTGGGCTTGCTCACCGTCACCCATTACAAGACCAAGCCGCCGCTCGTAGAGGTACTTTGCAAGCCTGCGAGTACGAACGGTGGTGACCGCAAAACGGCGGTAGCCCGCCCCGGCTCGCGCAAGGAAAGGCTGCTGCGGGAGTTTCACGCACGCAGCGGCGACCACAACACTGGCGGCAGTACCCGACGCAAGCTGGTCACGGCCTACCGGGAAAAAGCGCTGCGCGTGGCCGCAGCCTTGCAGGGCCTGGGGGAAGCTGCCCCGGCGCAGCTCGCCCGCACAGCAGCCGTCAGCGGGGCAGCAGCCGTGCTCCAGCGCAACTACTACGGCTGGTTCGAACGCGTAGCCCGTGGCCGCTACAGGCTAACCTCGTTTGGCGAAGCCGCCCTGAGCGAGTATGCGGCGGTACTGCAAGAGCAAGTCATCGAAACGGCCGCCGGCAAGGCCGTAGAGCCAAATGATGGCAGCGGACAACGCCTGATCGCGGAAGCACCAACCGCATACTCTGCCGCTGCGAATGCGGAGGATCTCTGAATATCCTGCCGCTTACTTCAGGCGCTCCGAATGCAGACGATCACTGAAAAGCCTACAGCTTACTTCTGACGCCACGACTGCCGGAAGCTATGCCACAGCAAGTAGATCGTTCGGCCCCTGCTAGCTTCGCGCAGTGAATTCACTGATCGTCTCACCAATCAAGTTCATGCCCATGAGTAGCTGCTCGCGGCCCGGATGACTGAAGTTCAGGCGAATATGGGACGCGCCTTCGCTGCCAACCGCACACAACTCCCCTGGCATAAAGGCTACACCTTTGGGTAGAGCCGCCTTTAGCAGCAGTGCGCTGTCCAGCCCATCGGGCAACCGAACCCACACATACATGCCGCCGGACGGAATGTGGTACGACACATCTTTCCAAAACGGGCGCTTGAGCAGCTCCAGAATTAATTGCAGACGCGTCGAGTACTCTTTGTTCAGCATGGCTAAATGCTCGTGCCATTGAAAACGCGAGCTGGTCAGTAACTGGAACAGGAGCCGCTGGTTCATCGTACTGGACTGCATATCGGCCAACTGCTTCAAAGCATACATACCTTCGATCAACGGGGCGGGGCCTGCCGCCCATCCGGTTCTCAGCGCGGGCGCAACCGTTTTGTTGAATGAACCGATATATAGCACCTGGCCGCCCTGCCCCGCATGATCCAGCGCAAATAGCGAAGGATAGGCTTCTGCAAATTTCCGGCTTTGCCCATGCGGGCTCTTGTCGCCGGATTCATTTTTTTGTTTAAAATGAAGCTCTCCATAAGAATCGTCCTCCACGATCAGCACCTGATGACGCCTGCACAGCTCCAAAATCTCCTGACGCCTTGCCGCGCTCCATAAGGAGCCGGTCGGGTTCGTAAACGTAGGTGTAGCAAAAAAAAGCTTGGGATGATGGTGAACGATTAAAGCTTCAAGCTGATCGGGAAGCACACCTTCTCCATCAGATTCTACGGGAACGATCTGCGCTCCCTGCATCGACAGCACTTGCAGACATCCGGGCGACGTCGGATTTTCGACCAACACCGGGTCGCGTTCATCCACCATCAGCCTTACAATTAGGTCAATGGCCTGCTGACTGCCTGTTGTCAGGAGGATTTGTCCCGGTGGTACTCTAACTCCTTTGCGCTGTTCCCACTCTCCTGCAAGCCACGCCCGCAAAGGAAAATAGCCCTCCGGTTCACCATACTGGAGGGCGTCAGGGCCGGAGCCAAACACATCATGAGCCGCTTCTTCCAGCAGCTTCACCGGAAAAAGCTCTTGTGCAGGCAATTCTTCAGCCAAAGATATAAAGGAGTGTCTTCTCGCATTTTCCCGGATATGACGCACTGGAGAAGCCAACATTGCAGCCGTTCGTGAAGCAAAGGAATATTGCATGAACATCCTCCTTCTGCTGAAAAATAGGTCACGGCTTCCGGGCTGGCGCGTCAGGCATATAGCTGCTTGGTCTGACGCGCATACAGGGCATAACGTTCAATCGCCTGCGCCCGGCTGGACACGCCCAATTTCGCATAAATTTTACGTAAATAATTATCAATAGAACGCCGACTGACTTCGATCTCAGTAGCAATTTTGTCATATGTAATTCCTTGTACAATACGTTCCATAATAAAAACTTCAGTTTGTGTCAATTCGTCAAAAGGCTCAGAAGCCATTAGCGGCATAAAAGGCCAGTTCCCACGACGAATCCAGTCCATCGGTAACGAAGCAAATCCTTCGCGCAAACCGTTGATCAGATGGATCAACTGGCTTGGTGACGCCTGTTTGGATAACATTCCATTCGCTCCCAGCGAAATCAGCTGTTGGAAGAGCGTAATATTATCCTCATCCGTCATAATAACAATATGGCTGTCTGGAGACAAGGCCCGTATTTGTGTTAGAAACGGTTCCGCCGTTCCCTCAGGCAACCTGTAATCCATTAAAATGATTTCCGGCCGAATGGAGCAAGCCAATTCCAGACCTTCCGTTCCGGAGGAGGACATCCCTCTGACAAGCAAATCCTGCTGGTCTTCCAAAATAAGTTTTGTACCCAGCATGCTTGTAGGATGGATGTCTATGATGACCACCTGCCATACTTTTCTCATGTCTAAACCTCCTGATTTCACAAAAAAATACATAAAAATACATAGTTGGCGAAAATGAATCTATATTTTGGGGTTGCATATGTAGAAATTGCGCAAATGTGAACGTATAAGAAGCGAAAACCGTTTAAGGAAATTGTATCCTAGGACTTCCTTCCGATGCAATCTCTTTTTCCAAATAATTTTATGCATCTATTTCGTTTTTGCGAAATAAATAGGCCCATGATAGAATTGGAACTGCAAAATAAAGACTGGAAATTTGATTTTACACGGGAGTTGAAAATCGCATGCAAGCTTCACCTGAACACCCTCCTGCCGAATCCCGGCGAGGCACTTCAAGAAAGGGGATGCCCGTAAAGGCTTTTCTGCTATTTTGGTTCCTACTTATTATACTAGGTGCTCTCGCAACCTATCTGTACAGCAATCATTTGAAGCAGGAAATGCTGAACGAAATGCAAACCCATACGGACCAGCAGATTCAAGCGCTCAAAACCGACTATGAAAAACAGTTGGCCGCGCTTTCCAAGGAAGTAAGCGGATTAGAGGGCAAAGTTCAGTCCTTCAATGAGTTGCTGACCTTTACCAAGGATAATGCAAACAATAAAACCGACAACAGCAATAAGCTTTACACCCAATTAAACGAAGTTAAGCAGCAGCTTAATACCCTTCAGAAAAAAATGGACCTGCTGAAATGAATATGGATACAAAACAGGTAAATCGTTTCTTCATGTTGGCCCTTGCTCCTTTTATCGGTTTGTTGGGGTGTGTTTTGTTAATTCATCCCACATTTAGCTTTTCCGGATCTACTGTCCCGAGTCTGCAAAAAGCCGAGGTCGTTCTACAAACGCAGTCCGTAGGCAACCAGCTTGATGAAGCCAAACAAACGGCAACATACACCTTGTCCACCATTCGCCGAACATCGGAGCTGTACAAGCAAACGACCCAAACGATGAATCAGCTTGTTCAAACGGCCTCTACCCAATCCAAGCGTCCCGAAAAAATCTATGATCGACGCATCACCGCCAAGCTCGGGGTTCCCTATGAGCGGGTAGACAGCAACCGGATTACTATTGAATTGTTTAAGGTGAACCCGGGGATTTATCGTGGCTATGCCATGAAGGTCAAGCTTAAAGATCCTGCCGCTATGAAAATGTCTCTGGGGAGCGACAAACTGGGCGGCTCCGAAACGACCATGCGTGCTGTCCTGAGACATGGAGCTGTCGCTGGCATTAATGCAGGCGGCTTTGCGGATGGAGACGGCAAACGCTATCCATTAAGCACTACCGTCATGAACGGCCATTACCTGACCGGCTTTCAGTCCAGCTTTAAGGATTTGTCCTTTGTCGGATTGAGCAACACCGGCAAGCTTATCGGCGGCAAGTTTTACAGTCAAGGCGCTCTGGACAGCCTGAAGCCTGTCTTTGGAGCTACCTTCGTTCCCGTTCTGCTGCAAAGAGGCCAAAAGATGCCTATTCCAGACAAGTGGAAGGTATCGCCTAAACGGGCGCCACGTACAGCCATCGGCAACTATAAAGATAACCAACTGCTCATTATTGTCGTAGACGGCTACAATGAAAGCGGAGGTTCAGGCGCAACGTTGGAAGAACTACAAGGGAAAATGTACAATCTCGGCATTCAGGATGCTTATAATCTGGACGGGGGCGGCTCCTCCTCACTCATCCTGAACGGTAGGGTCGTGAACAAGCCGTCGGATGGAAATCTCCGTCCAGTCCCTACTCATTTTTTGTTCTATAAATAGAAGCTTATCGTTTACAGGCATGTAAACTACTTTTGCTTCCTCATACTCTATAAGAAAAAAAGCATCACGAACGAATGTCGTGATGCTTTTGCCCCATTTTAGGAGTACTGTGTCATTTCCGTCAAACATTGAGCACAAATATAACGGTCTTTAAAATTGTTCACTTGCTCAACTGATCCGCAGAATACACATTTCGGACGATAACGCTCCAAAATAATATGGTCGCCCTGAACCAAAATTTCGACAGGGTCTCCCTCATTCATTTGATATCTTTTGCGTAGTGACTTGGGCAAGACTATTCTCCCCAGCTGATCAACTTTACGCACCACACCGGCAGGTTTCATCGTGATCGTACACCTCTCCTATTCATTATACTTGCAATTTCTTCCCTGCGAAAAACTAGGTACAAAGACACTATTCTTTATGTAGTATTCGCTGTCTTTTTGTCGAATCCTGCTGATCACAGGAAATTTTATTACATTTTTTCATAAAATCATGAACCATATCAAAGTATGGTACAGAATGTCTGTAATATTTTTATCGACCGGAAAGTCCAATATCATTAGCTTTCTCTGAGGATTTTACAAATTAATGATTATAAACTTATTTTCAAACGTTACGTCAGGTTCATCTTAACAACAGAGACGTGAGGCTTGATTAGCAACTAAGGTCCTGGTTCTTTATTCGTAGTTATGCTTGCTCACTTGATATTATTCATGATAAACCCGGAAAATCCATTTGCCGCAACGCTTCATATACGATAATCGCAGCGGAATTCGACAAATTCAGCGATCTTACTTTATCTGACATAGGCATCTTGATGCATGTATCCGGATTAGCCGCCAGAAGCTCGGGAGGCAGCCCTTTCGTTTCTTTGCCAAATACCAGAAAGTCTCCATCCTGAAATGCAATATCACTATAACGCTGATTTGCTTTCGTGGTGGCATAAAAAAAGCGACCTTCCTGGTACTTCTCCTGCACCTCAGCAAAAGATTCATGGTATTCAATGTGGACCGCATACCAGTAATCAAGTCCAGCCCGTTTTAACGTGGCATCGTCGGTACGGAAGCCCAGCGGCTTTACCAGATGCAGATGTGTTCCGGTAGCAGCACACGTTCTGGCAATATTCCCTGTGTTAGCCGGGATTTCCGGCTCAACAAGCACAATATGTAATGGCATCACGTTTCGTTCCCTTCATGTTTGAACTGAAAAAATTTACACATTCTATTATTTTAACAAAATCGGCGGGATATGAACATCAAATGAGAAAAATTATCGCTCCTCACCACTAAAAGCCTTCCCCTATACACATTCAGGGAAGGCTTTACTTTGGTTTTTTCGATTTCCAACATTTGTGTATCGAAATATATGTCCGTTACAATCAGCTATGACGCTGCTTAAAGCTATCCATAAACTCGGCCAACGCTTGACAGTTCTCCAGCGGAACAGCATTGTAGATCGAAGCGCGAAGGCCTCCTACACTGCGATGTCCCTTCAGACCGACGAAACCAGCCTGCTCGGATTCCTTAATAAATTGCTTTTCCAAGTCCTCATTTGCGAGGCGGAAGGTCACATTCATAATGGAACGGTCAGCGACGTCTACACAACCACGGTAGAAGCCTTCGCTGCTGTCAATACGGTCGTAGAGCAAAGCAGCTTTCTGCTGGTTGATGCGTTCAATACCTTCCAGGCCGCCTTCTTCCTGAATCCATTTCAGTACCTCATTCACCATGTATATAGCAAAGGATGGAGGTGTGTTGTAGAGAGAATTATTTTTTTGGTAAGTGCTATAACGCAGCATCGTAGGAACGTTGTCCGGTGAAGATGTTAACAGTTCTTCACGGGCGATCACGACTGTTACGCCGGAGGGTCCCAGATTTTTTTGTGCTCCAGCATAGATCAGTCCGAATTGAGTAGCATCAAACGGCTTGCAGAAAATATCACTGGACATGTCCACAATCAACGGCACAGAACCGGTATCCGGGAATTGCTTGAACTGTGTACCTTCAATCGTCTCGTTGGACGTAATATGCACATAAGCAGTATTGTCAGGCAAGTCCAAAGAATCCACATTCGGAAGACGCATATACTTCTCATCAGCGGAAGACGCAGCAATATGAGCCTTGCCCACAAGCTTGGCTTCTTTATAAGCCTTGTCCGACCAGCTACCTGTCATGATATAGCTTCCTGTCTGTCCTTCACCCAAGAAATTTAAGGGCAGCATAGCAAATTGCGTACTAGCACCACCTTGAAGAAATAACACCTTGTAGCCTTCTGGATTGCCTAGCAGAGATAACAGACGTTCCTGCGCTTCATTATGAACAGATTCATACACAGCTCCACGGTGAGACATTTCCATAATGGACATACCTGTTCCCTGAAAATCTACGAATTCAGCTTGTACACGT
Organism: Paenibacillus sp. LT-B23; assembly: GCF_059417685.1. NCBI lineage: Bacteria > Bacillati > Bacillota > Bacilli > Caryophanales > Paenibacillaceae > Paenibacillus > Paenibacillus sp. LT-B23. The sequence continues at coordinate 86,980 of NZ_JBSQBM010000010.1, forward strand.
TCCAGCACTTTGAGCGGCAATGCCGCTGGTCCTGCATTAAAATTATAGGCTCTCTTACTCAACAAATTCCCATCCCTTCTCTACTCTGGTGCGGATATTATCGCTATGATAGCAGTATTCATAAGAGCGTTCAAGACTTGTTAAAAAATGTTTTCGATTTCATTTATGATGTGACAAAGATGTGAATGTAAGTATATTTAACATCTTAACCTTGTGGTATTTAATTTAATGTTAAAAGGTCCCCGGCTTAAAAACCGGAGACCTATCTTGAACATTAACCGTTACCAGAGGCTAATGGTTAATGTTCAAGGCAGCTACGCTGCTTGTTTTGTTAGCTAGTGTTTGTTATTCAAGGCAGCTACACCGCTCATTTATTAACTGCTATTAGCAGTCAAAATAAAGGCTGTATTCGTGCGGATGAACACGGATGTTAACCGATTTAGCTTCAGAACGCTTGAGCTCTACATAGTTATCAATAAAGTCCTTCGTAAATACGTCGCCTTCTGTCAAGAACTCGTAGTCAGCTTCCAGAGCGTCCAAAGCCTCATCCAGCGAAGCAGGAACACTGCGGATTTTACCAATTTCAGCGTCAGACAGCTCATAGATGTTCGTATCAAGTGGACCATATCCCAATTCGATCGGGTTCAGTTTGCGCTTGATGCCATCCAGACCCGCCATCAGCATTGCAGAGAAGGCCAGGTAAGGGTTAGCTGTAGAGTCTGGTGTACGGAACTCGATCCGACAGCCTTTAGGCGTAACAGCCGCTACTGGAATACGGACAGCTGCAGAACGGTTACCTTTGGAGAATACCAGGTTAACTGGAGCTTCATAGCCTGGAACGAGACGCTTGAACGAGTTCGTGCTTGGGTTCGTCAAAGCGATCAGCGCTGGTGCATGGTACAGGATACCGCCAATGTAATGAAGGGCCAGTTCGCTCAGGTTAGCGTAAGCACCTTTTTCGTAGAACAAAGGAGTGTCTCCATCGAAAATGGATTGGTGAACGTGCATACCGCTTCCGTTGTCTCCAAAGAGTGGTTTTGGCATGAATGTAGCTACTTTACCGTATTGACGAGCTGTGTTGTGTACAATGTATTTATAAACAAGCAGATTATCAGCTGTTTTCTTGAGTGTATCAAAACGGAAGTTAATTTCCGCCTGACCTGCCGTAGCAACCTCATGGTGATGGCGCTCAATTCTCAGACCTGCTTCTTCAAGCAAACGGCACATTTCACTACGGATGTCTTGTTGGGTGTCTACTGGCGCTACAGGCACATATCCGCCCTTCACTCCCACTTTAAAGCCCAGATTTCCGCCCTCTTCCTTGCGATTCGTGTTCCAAGCAGCTTCTTCGGAATCCACGAAAAAGGAGGAGCTGTTCATACTGGTCTCATAGCGCACCTCGTCAAAGATGAAAAATTCAGATTCAGGTGCAAAGTTAACTTTCGTACCTACACCAGCAGTTTTCAGGAATTCTTCTGCTTTTCTTGCAATGCCGCGAGGATCGCGGTCGTATTTTTCGCCGTCTGGCGTAGCAATATCACACAGAATATTCAGTGTAGGATGCTGAGTGAAAGGGTCGATGAAAACCGCTTCCGGATCGGGCAGCATAACCATGTCGGATTCCTCGATGCCACGATAGCCGGGAATGGAAGAACCGTCGAAAGCAACACCGTTAACAAATGTTTCTTCATCTACTTCGGAAGCTGGCAACGAAATATGGTGAGCACGGCCGGACAAATCTACAAAGCGAAAATCTACCCACTCAATATTATTTTCCTGAATTGTTTTCAATACATTCTCAACGGACATGTCTTCTTCCTCCCAATTTTCCGAACATTAAGTCTTATACAACCCTGAAATGTTCATGATCGAATGTTTTTTTCTGTCGTCATTATAAATCTCAAACATGACACGGGTCAATAGCTATGTAAGGTATTTTTTAAACTAATGTTAGCTATGCTTACGCTCTTGATAACATTTGAATAGCACAAAAAGCCCGAAACACCGGGCTTTTGGGGCAATTTTAATCGAATTACTGCGTTGCGGCAAAACTTTTATGCATTAATGTTAAGTATTGGTTTTAAGAAATGGTACTAGGCGTATGAAATGTTTTTCCTACAGCTGGAGCCAGTAATTCCAAATCTTTCAGCAAATCTGAAAATTGATCTGGGAACAAGGATTGTACACCATCGCCCGTCATCGAATTGTCGGGATCTGTGTGCATTTCAATAATTAGTCCATCTGCTCCTGCAGCTACCGAAGCCTTCGTCATAGGAACAACCAGCTCACGACGCCCTGTGCCATGGCTCGGGTCCGAAATAACCGGCAAATGGCTCAGTTGTTGCAGAACAGGAATAGCTGACAAGTCGAGCGTATTTCTGGTGTAAGTTTCAAATGTACGGATTCCGCGCTCACACAGCATAACATTCGGGTTACCGCCCGCTAAAATATACTCGGCAGCATTCAGGAACTCATCGTAAGTCGAACTGAAACCACGCTTGAGCAGCACTGGCTTGCCGCAGGTTCCCAGCTTGCGCAATAGATCAAAGTTTTGCATGTTACGCGTACCTACTTGTAAAATATCCGCATACTCTGCACAGATATCCACGTATTCGGGTGTCATAACCTCTGTAATGGTCAGGAGGTCATGCTTTTTGCCCGCCTCGGCCATCATGATCAAACCTTCTACACCCGTTCCCTGGAAGCTGTAAGGACCCGTACGCGGCTTAAAAGCACCTCCACGGAGAACTTGCGCGCCCGCAGCTTTAACCAATGCAGCAATTTCGTCGATCTGCGCAGCAGACTCAACAGCACATGGTCCACCCATAATCACAAGCTCGCCTCCGCCGATATTCACACCTTTGATAGAGATAACAGTATTTTCGGGATGAAAATCACGGCTCGCCAATTTGTAGGACTTCGATATTTTGACTACATTCTCTACACCCTTCATTTGGCGCAGGTGTTCAGCCAGCTTGGGCTCTACACTGCCGATCAGCCCGATAATCGTACGATCCGATCCATGGGAAACGTGAGCCTGCAAACCTTCTTTTTCAATAACTGCAACAATAGCCTGGATATGTTCTTCAGGTGTTTGGACACCAGCAATAACGATCATATTTTTCTTCCTCTCTATAAAACATATTTTATGGATCAATTAAAGATGATATTATGACACTTAAACGCTTGTTCGCTTTTAAGCTTTTATTCGTTAAAGTAAATATACCTGTTTTGCCTGTACTCGTCAAGACTTAATTATCCTGAATATTGGTCTGCATTTTCGCTCCTTATGATGCTGATTTAATCCGGCGGGCTACCTTCCAATCCGTAAAAAAAGCCGCCGTTCAGGATTTCCTCCCGAACAGCAGCCATCATCTGTTACATGTTATTTCGTCGTTTTTGACTTTTCACGCACAGGAGGCAGCAGCTTCTTCATATCAATCGTCCGCTGAATCTCCCATGTATCCGGGTTAGCCGGATCATACTGCTCCAGGTACAAAATAACCTCTTTCGTAATCAGCGTAGGCGTGGAAGCTCCTGAAGTCACTGCTACCTTGTGAACGCCCTCCAGCCATTCCCGCTTCAGCTCCGTCACATCGGAAATACGATAAGCTGTTGTACCTGCAATTTCCTCGGACACCTGAGCCAATCGGTTTGAATTGTTGCTGCGCGGATCACCAACGACAATCACCAGATCCGCCTGCCCGGCCTGTTCCGCCACCGCTTCCTGACGCACTTGCGTGGCCAGACAGATTTCATTGTGTATCTCGGCACCGGGGAACTTCTCCAGTAGCTTTTTCATAATGTGCTTGATATCCCACTGACTCATGGTCGTCTGATTCGTGATCAGGATTTTGCCCGCAGACAATGTAAGGCTGTCGATCTCCTCTTCCTTCTCGATCAGATGAACATGGTCGGGAGCAATGCCAATGGCCCCCTCCGGCTCGGGATGATTCTTTTTGCCGATATAAATAATCTGATATCCCTCGGCAGACTTCTCCCGAATCAGATCATGAGTCTTCGTCACGTCCGGGCAAGTTGCATCAACCGTAGTCAGCCCCTTATCACGAGCCAGCTTGCGAACCTCAGGGGATACACCATGGGCGGTGAAAATAACGGTACCACTCTCCACCTGGCTTAAAATCTCCATGCGGTTAGGGCCGTCCAGTGTAATAATTCCTTCATCCTCGAAGGAATTTGTGACATGACTATTATGCACAATCATGCCTAGTATATAAATAGGCCGAGGTAAGTCCAAGTTTCTGGCCGCCTGACGAGCCAATACCATGGCATCGACTACGCCGTAGCAGTAACCCCGGGGCGAAATTCTGAGCACTTCCAAAAATAGCACCCGCTTTCTTCGACACAGTAGACAGCTCCAAAAACTGGGTAGCTGCGGCATCCAAGCCTTTACCGGCCAATTCTATGATGTAGTTGCCTTCCTATTATAGCCTATTCCAAAGGCGCGGAAAAGCTGACCGGAAGCCAGATGATAAATGTCGTCCCTTCACCTTGGCGTGTAACCACTTCCACGGACCCGTGATGTTCATCTATTATCCACTTGGCAATGGACAATCCCAAGCCAATTCCCTCTGTCACCCCGCGTGACTCATCCGCCCGATAGAAGCGATCAAAAATAAAGGGAACCTCACTCTTGTCCATCCCGATGCCTGTATCACTAATTCGCAGACCTACCTGTCCCTGATAGACAATAGCATCAAACCGGACTGTGCCTTCGGGTGTATATTTGAACGCATTGTCTATGAAAATAAACAGCATTTGCTGCAAATAATCCTTGCTGCCATCCATATAAACGCCATTCAGTATCGAGAAGTCGCCCACATTCCATTCTGAGGTTCGCTCCAAAAATTGAGCACGCCGGGCAACCTCACTTACGAGTGGCTCCAGCGCTACCGGGGCCTTCTCGAATGTTTTCCCTGTATCTGCTCTGGCAAGCGATAGCATATCACCAACCAGACGGCTCATCCGTTTGCCTTCATCCGCCATATCACTCAGGGCCTCCATGGAGAGTTCACGAATCATCGCTTCATCCATATTGGGGCGGTCTCCCGGCTCTGTAGTCCACATTTTAAGCAAAAAATCAACGTTACCCCTGATTGTCGTAAGCGGCGTACGCAATTCATGAGAAGCATCGGCTACAAAGCGACGCTGGGCTCCATAAGCATCCTCCAGCTCCTTATAAAAAACCTCCGTACGCCCCAGCATCTTGTTAACCGTCGCGATCAGTTGCCCAATTTCATCTGGCGGTCCATCATATTCAATGCGGACACTCAAATCATTACTGGACTGAATCTGGTTAGCCCCTTCAATCACCTTCACTAGCGGCTTCATGGATTTACGAGCCAAAAAGAGACCCGAGGTTGCGGCAGCGAGCAAGGCAAACAACGAACCGTATACAAGCACATTTTGCAGTCTGTTCATCAGCCGATCCTGAGAGCCTGTAAATTGTCCCACCTGTAACAGTCCAACCACTAATCCAAGTTCCTCGGATTTGATCGGTTGCTGATAAATCATAAAGGGATCGCCATCCACACTCACACGTCGAACTCCTTCATTTTGAACTGCTCCAGCAGCTGTGGACGGAACCGGGAAAGTGATGTCTAGATTCTTCATATTTTGCGTTGTCTTGGTCACTCCGGACGTATAATTGTAAATTTGTACATATAGCTGTGATTCATCAATTCCACGACCCTGCACCAAGCCTAAATCGAGATTGGGGACTTCAAACAGTCCTCCTTTGACAGTAAGCAGTAGTTGCTTGTTAATCCGTGGCGCCTGCGTCATAAGCTGACTGTTCACTTCATTATATGTGTAGTAATATACTAGTCCGTAAGTAACCAGACCAAAAATGACTAGTACTATAGCCAAGATGCTCGAATACCAGGCTGTCAGCCGCCACCGAATAGACATATTACACATCACCTCTTAAAATATAGCCAGCTCCCCGAATTGTACGAATGAGTCGTTTACCGCCATCCTGCTCCGTTTTTTGTCGTAGCATGGCAATATATACTTCCAGCACATTCGATTCTCCGCTATAGTCATAGCCCCAAATTTTGTCCATAATCAGATCACGCGACAGAACACGCTTGGGGTTTTGCATGAACAAATGGAGCAGTTCAAATTCTTTAGCCGTCAGTTCCAAGCGTTTGCCGCCACGAACCACTTCACGGGATTCGTTATCCAGTTGTAAATCCTCGAAGGTAAGCCGATTTCCGTTATTGTCCTGTTGTTCGGTTTTACGCCGCAAAAGCGCTCGAACTCGTGCCAGCAGCTCCTCTAGAGCAAACGGCTTGACGAGATAATCATCGGCCCCTAGATCCAAGCCCTTAACCCGATTCTCAACCTCATCCTTGGCTGTAAGCATCAGAACAGGTACCGTGCTTCCACCCTCCCGCATGCGACGGCATACCTCAAAACCATCGACCTGCGGCATCATTACGTCCAGCACGACCACATCAGGCTCAGCTGTCAGCATTTTATTTAATCCCTCTGCGCCATTGGCTGCCGTCAGCACTTCGTAGCCTTCGAAGGCCAGCCCTCTGCGCAGCATGGACACAATTTTTTCATCGTCATCAATAATCAAAATGGTAGAACGCATACACCATCGAGCTCCTTTATTATCTTCTTTTCACTCTATTGTAGCAGGAGTAGACGCGTGTAGCATCTTGCCGCCGCATACAGCAAGAAACGGAAGGCAGCTTCCTTCCGTTTCTTTTCACATTTTCACTTTTATAGAATGATTCGATTACTGTTGGAGAGTCGAGCTAAAGTCGTTTTTGTTACCCACTTTTAACTGAATATCCTTTTTCTGTCCAGCCCGTTCAATGTTAAGCGTCAGTGCTGTACCTACTTTTTGCTTTTGAATGAAATCGATCAGCTCCTGTGATGTGCTGTAAGGAGTACCATTAGCACCGATAATCACATCATAAGGACGCAGATCGGCCTGATAAGCTGGCGATTTGTAGATAATATCCCGCACAACTGAGCCTTCGGTCAGGGTTGTACCCAATTCCTTGGCTACTTCGGGGCTCAGGTTCAACAGACTTGCGCCAATAAAAGGAACGGGTTCTTTTGGAATAGGCTGATTAGTTTTCAGCTTATCCACAACTTCCAAAATCGTATTGGACGGAATCGCAAACCCGATTCCCTGTGCATCAGCGCTGACAGCTACGTTCATGCCGATAACCTGTCCTTGCAGGTTCAGCAAGGGGCCACCAGAGTTCCCCGGGTTAATGGATGCATCGGTCTGAATTAAATGTTTATATTGAGTCGGTTTTCCCGTCGATTCACTGTTAATCGTAATCGTACGTTCCTTCGCGCTCAGCACTCCGGCTGTTACCGAATGCTCAAAGCCTTCAGGGTTACCGATGGCTACCATCCATTCACCGACTTTAGCATTGTCGGAGTTGCCTAGTGTTACCGTCGGGAAGTTATCCTTGCCTTCAATTTTCAGCACAGCCAAATCCAGGTCTGCATTTTTGCCCAGCACTTTGGCTTCATACGGCTTGTTGGTTCCCTCTACCGTAACCTGAACCACATTCGCGCCTTCAACAACGTGATTGTTCGTCAGGATGTAGCCTGATTTATCGAAAATAAAGCCGGAACCAATACCAAGTGGTGTCAATTGTCCGCTATTGTTACCTTCATTGTCATTGTTGCTGCCGTTGTTTCCGCTATTACCACTGTCTCCATACTGATTACCGAAAAAGTATTGATACAGCGGGTCATTGTAATAAGGGCTGCTTTGTCTGCCACTGCTGCTGGATTGCTTGGCCAGCGTTTCAATTTTAACGACTGCCGGACCGGCCTTGGCCACAACAGATTGAACGTCTGCGGTACCGGAAGGCATCACAGCCGGAACTGCGTTAGGAGACTGACCTGTCGTTCCCGAACTAGTCGTTGCTCCGCTTTCAGCTGCCGCCGACGTTAACGCCGTCTCGGGTGTAAACATATTGGTACGGTCGGCTGTATACATCAAAACCGTTATAACCAGCATCCCGGCCAAAAAAGATAGGAAAATCGTCTTTACCTGGGACTTGGGCTTATTCTGTTTAAATTGCCAGTTACCGCTGTTCCGACCCGAGCCGTCTTGTTGTTGCTCAGCCCCGGCACGATGGTATGAAGAAGGAAGTGGCCTTACTGCCTGCGGTGGCGTAATCTCAACGTCCTTCTCTACAAGCTTCCCATCCTTGCGTTGTCCATCTGATTGAACTGAAGAAAAGGGACCGTACGAATAGTAATATGAGGAACCATTTGAATCATTCTGCCGGGTGGTATTATCGGATCCAACCTGATCGTTGTCATCCCGGCGTCCAGAATTATTATTTTTAAATTCGTCCATTGTATATCTCCTCCCAAACCCTATGCTTCAAGGTGGTGTTGTTTAGCTGACTTTATTTTGCACTTTAAACCTTAATTCCACCTTAAAAACAATTAAAAAGGAGATAAAACCTTAGCCCCATAACTCGTCCCCCCTGTTCAAACACGAAATGCCCCGGATATATATCCGGAGCATTGTCAATCGTATATGCTTTCTTATTTCGTGTTAAAGTTTTCGTCGAATTTTTCATTCGGTGTTTGAGCATTGTTTTGAATTTTGTTGCGGCTGGAGTTTTGTACTTTTTGTGCTACAGAGTTTGTGCCGGCTTGATCTGTTGCGAATTCTTCGCCATATTTCTCATTTGGTGTCTGGTAGTTGTCCTGAATTTTATTTTGTTCGGACTTTTTCACCTTTTGAGAAACGACACCTACCGAGTTGTCTTGGGCAAATTCCGCTTTGTACTGACTACCTGCGTTTGCCTTGTTGCCTTGATTCGTGTACGAACTTCCGCCTTGATTTGCCATAATTCTCAACCTCCCAGTATGTTTTGAGGGATAAGCTTATCCCGCAACATAGTATGTGAAGCCGGAAAGGACAATATACACGAATTATATGGAATCATCCAGCGTAGCGGCCGGAATGGTTTTGTGCGTCTCGATCACCTTTTGGAGCGAATTCAGCATCTTCTCCGTACATTTTCCGCTTCCTTTTCTAATGATTTGCACATCCACTTCTTTCTTTCCCCATTCAGAATACACTTGCCGGGTTGTTTTGAAGTACAGGTCAATTTTATTGCCTTTAATGGCTGATCCTGTATCTGCCACAATACCGTAGCCGTAACCTGGAATGTACAAAATGCTGCCCAAAGGAAATGTTTTGGGATCGGCCGCAATCGTGGACAGTGTGTTTTTGTCACGACGCACTTTAACACCGGAATACGTAATACCGTAACCGGGATGACTTGGCCGCTTGCCAGTGGATTCATAGCCTGCTGTATATCCTGTTGCCATGACCGTCATGGTTGTAATCACCTGCTCCTCACGTGGAGCCAAAACAGGCGTTGATTGCCCTTTCTTATGCTGGACCGGCTCTTTATGACCGTAAGCCTCATTGCCGGGCAATACCAGACAAGTGGTGGTTAATACGGTTCCCAAAATCCGTTTCCATACCAACATGGATCTCATAAAAAACCTCCCCTTGAGGCAAAGGTTTTCCAGAAATCCGTTGGTTTATACGAGCACTTAATTATTTTTGAACATCCTGCCCGGGATAGAGCCTGCTGAGCTTCATTTTATCTTCAAAAATATGCAGGAGCGTCCGTACAATGGGGGTGTGCTCGTCGTCTGTGTGTAATATAATGGAAGCAGGAGAAATCGAAATAAGTGTGCTTACGATTCTGTCCTCGACCTCCATTTCCAGTTCAATCCCCGGCATCTCCACAATAATGTCATCTCCATCGGGTGTCGGTATCGGCACCATGGAGCTATCAAGGATAGTAAAATCATGTCCACCCTGATGAAGCACATGTACCAGCGGAACTTTACTTTCCTGAAAAAACACAAAGTACTTGAGCAATCCCATAAATTCTTCATACTGCCGATCCGCCCAAAATTCTTCCATGGCATAGTCGACGATTTCCTCAAGCTCTTTTTTGTATGCGTTCAATCTGAACTGTATAAGTCCTTCCAGATTTATCACGCGCAGCTCCATAAAATCCTTTTCCAGTAAAGCAGACAGTTTGCCGTGACGCTTCATACGCCCTCTTGGGCCATCATCCTTTAACAAAGAATGCACCATGCTGCGAATCTGCTCCGTATCCTCTTTCTCCAGCAGCGAGCAGGCGTTGGCGAGGATCAGATCAAGCATTCCCCATTCCTTGACTTCGATAATATAATCCGCTATTGCGGAAGCCATGATGCTGTATACACAGGGGAGAAAGCTTTCAAACGCCGGATTGCTTTCTGTCCCCTTGCAGGTCCATGCCACTTTGTTTTCGAGTTGTCTGAAAGTGAATCGAAATCCGCGCCGTGACATATGTAGTCCTTTGTTTCTGCTCTTGACCACCTGATAAAAACGGTCGCTTTCCTGATTTCCGTCTGTATGGGTCCACACTGTAAACAGTTCCATTGGCTCACTCCTTTCGATCACTGATTACAGTATATGGCGGGCTCGAAAGGGTTATACGAAGTGAACGACTGGAAACAGGATACAGCATAAAATGAGAATAAACGGGTTTCAAAGAGAAGGTTTCGGTGTTATAAAGAATGGCTGCAACTCAGGACAAAACCAGAAGACGTTTGAATATTTAGGGTAGGGTATGTTAAGGTTATAGTAATATGAATTTTTCACAAGAGGGAGGGGATTAGATGTCAACGATGCTGAACATGCTGCGTACACTCATGATTGTCATATTGAGCCTCGTTCAGATTTTGTCCCTTCCTGTGACGTTTCATGCGGAAGATACTACTCAATCCCTCCAGTTTACTGCGGGATCTTCTCTCATGCCGATTGTTGAAACTTCTTCGTTGGAAACGGACTCCCATGAGCTGGAGCATCACTCCAAACCAGCCATCCGTAAATCCTCTCCGGTCCTTCATCTGGTGATTGCTGCGGCCAAATCACTTCCCTTTGTCATTTTGGTGGCGTTGGTGCTACTAATGAGTATTCCAAAACTGCGCTTGCCTTTCATTCCTGTCATCTACAAGCTGAAAAAGCAACTCTACTTGTTCCCCATTAAATTCACCTCCAGTTATGTGGCTTAACCCCTTTTACATGCACATCATATTTGCATGTCTTTTTGTAAAATTTTCCTAATAGTTTAATAAGTAAGTCTGTTCTCTGTCTGTTTTTATGCCAATTAATGTAATTTTATAATATGAAGAAACAGTTCCATGTCACACCTAATGTATGTGATTTATTTCCCATACCCATTTTAAACAAATGTAGAATACAGGAGGCTTTACAAATGGATATTCGAGAGTCTATTTTGCCAGGAATCGGGATTAAGTATCGAATAGATGCGGAAAGTGGCGATCGCATTGTCATAATTATTCATGATGACGGCAGACGTGAGCTGTATCATTTTGATTATGAGGATTTGGAACAAAGTATTTCCATGACGACCCTGAGTGACCAGGAAGCGCGATTGGTGGCCTCCATTATCGGTGGCATGACGTATAAGCCCAAGCAGCTTGAAAGCGTAGAAATGACGTTCGACGATTTTATTATTGAATGGTACAGAGTGGAACCTCACTATGCTAGTGTTGGCAAGTCCATCGGTGAGCTGGATGTACGCCAAAATTCAGGAGCTACGGTTATTGCCATTGTTGAGAAAAAAGGGAACAAGTATGTAAATCCCGGCCCGGAAGTAATTATTAGCGAGGATGCTACTGTGGTCGTGGTCGGGGAACGTGATCAGCAAAAACGCTTTAAACAAATTCTTATGAACGGAAGCGGGTGATTGGATGGATCATCTGGTATTTGAGGTTGGATTGGCTATTGCTCTGATCGCCGCAGCCGGACTTATCTCCACCAAACTGCGCTTATCGGTCATCCCTTTTTATATTCTGATTGGAATGGCCGTTGGACCGCATGCGATGGAGCTGTGGCATTTTGATTTCCGATTTATCGAAAGCGCGCCTTTTATTGATTTTATGGGAAGAATCGGGGTGCTATTTCTTCTCTTCTACCTGGGAATGGAGTTCTCGGTAGGCCGTTTGATTAAATCAGGCCGTTCCATCGCGGTGGGCGGCACCATATATATCGGCATTAATTTTACGTTGGGACTGGCGCTCGGCTTTCTAACTGGTTTTCCCATTGCAGAGACACTGGTCATTGCCGGGATCACGACGATTTCCTCCAGCGCCATTGCTGCCAAGGTGTTGGTCGATCTGAAGCGAACCGCCAATGCTGAAACTGAAATGATATTAGGCATTATTATGTTTGAGGATGTCTTCCTCGCCGTCTACATCTCCATCCTCTCCGGATTGGTTCTCAGCGATTCATCCTCGCTCGGGGGTGTGCTGTTATCTGCGCTAATCGCGCTTGGCTTTATGCTCGCAGTTATTATTATCGGTCGGAAGGCCGTCCCTCTGTTAAATCGAATTCTTCGTATTCGCTCCAATGAGGTATTCGGACTTGTTATTTTTGGCTCCCTGTTTCTTGTGGCAGGTTTTTCGGAAACGATTCATGTGGCGGAAGCCATCGGAGCCTTACTAATTGGACTCGTGCTGGCCGAAACAGAACATGCCAAACGGATTGAGCATTTAATTGTTCCTTTCCGCGATTTCTTTGGCGCTTTGTTCTTCTTCAGCTTCGGACTATCTATTGATCCACTGTCTCTGGGCGGAAACGCGATCTGGCTTGCGCTGGCAGCAGTCATTCTTACGTTAATCGGTAACATTTGGGCCGGGATGCTGGCTGGACGTACTGTCTCTCTGTCACCCAAGGCGTCGGCAAATATCGGTTTGACGATTGTGGCCCGCGGTGAGTTCTCGATCATTATGGCTAATTTGGGCAAAGAGGGCGGTTTGCTGGATATTGTTCAGCCCTTTGCAGCTATCTATGTACTTATATTGGCGATTATGGCTCCGTTACTGGCAAAGCAGTCAAAACCTATTTTTAATATGATGAATAAAGTTTTCAAATTCAAGGACTCCCGCCTTCGAAAGGAAGAGAGGAACTCGGTGTAACTGAAATGTAAAAGCTGGATACGACAATCCAATAGGAGGGAAGGCTATGCCGCACGCTGTAAAACATGCCGAAGCTCTATGAGGCGGCTTGTGAAGCCCGCTTCGGGAGATGCGAGCAGGTTCCCTGTCTTTTATACGGTGATTGGCGGAATTACGGCATCCGTCGGTCTGGAATTGTTTTTGCATCCGCACGATATGATCGCTGGTGGCGTCACAGGCATCTCCAGACTCATGTCCCTTTACACACAAGAGCATTTTGGATTACTGCTATTCATTTTGAACTTGCCGCTCATGCTACTGTATTCTCTGTCGACCCACAAACCCATGCTGCTTCGGGCGCTTCCCGGTTTGTTCGCCTTTTCAGGCTCAGCCATTATTCTGTCCCCTTTCCCGGCAGTGAGTGGCCACCCGGTAGTATGCGCTCTGGGCGGGGGGATCTGCATCGGACTTGGCGCAGGGCTGGCGGCCCGTCATGGAGGTTTGCTCGATTCTCTGGGGTTGAACGAATCTGACGATGGCCGACCGTCCAATCTGTTGCTGACGCATCGGAAGATTCCGTTGATACAAATTGTGATGCTTTGTAATGGTTTGCTGCTAATTACGGCTGGCTTCGTGCTAGGCTGGGAGCCAGCTCTGTATTCAGCCTTATCCTGCCTTGCCGCCTATGAAACGACCCGACTAATGTTTACCGGTCTGAACCGTATGGTATGTGTCGTCAGCAAGAATCAGCAGACCATCGAAGAAGCCTTATACCGCAGGCTTCGTATACACAGTACGCCTGTGGGAAATCCTGCACAGATAGAGGGCAAAAATAGAGGTGAACTGGCAGAGGAAAAAGATGAACAGGTCACCGTTTACAGCGTTCACCTATTAGATTTGCAACGCTTTAAGGCAGTCATCCAAATGACAGACCCGCAGGCAGAGATTATGTATATGAAGCGATGGGAAGTATAGCAAAGCCAAGTATATTTACCGTAATACGCCTTTACTCCATTGTCATGCTGGTTGGCAATATGATAAAATATAGCTAAGATGTATACACTAAAAAAGAGTAAGGATGTTGTAGCATCCTCACTCTTTAGCAACAGCCGCTTATAAGGGCGGTGGCTGTGTTAACAAAGGCGCTGAAATAGACCGCTAACCTTTTCCAGAGGGCGGTCTATTTCTTTTTGTTGAAGGAAATAATCAAGATCACCAACGTTGCAAATTGAATCATCAACATCAGCGTATCTTTAACCTCCACAGGCATCACCTCCTTTGCAGGAGACTAGCCGACCGCCCATCTAAGCCATTCTGTTGTTAAGGGATATTATACCATATAGATATTATTAAGAGGAAGAAAAACGCCTGTTTTAAGTCTAAATTTGAGATTAGTACCCTGATACATAGTTTTGTGACTCATCTTCTGCCCTTTCAATAGCTTGAATGAAAGTAAATAAAGGTTGATCTCTTTTGTACTGAATAGCCTTTTTACCTGTGCCCCCTACCGCCCTCCATTCCCAGTATTTATGTACATCAACCGTCTCCAGAAAATAAACTGACAAGGCTTCGATTGGATTAACTGCATACATTTTTATGAAATCCTCGTTGGAAAGTTGATCATACTTAAGATACTCGTTCTTCATTTTATAGAGCAGAATGGATATATCTTGAGCATTAACATTTACAATTCGATTTAAGAATGCATTGCACCGTTCGACATTATTCAGTATGATTTGTAAAGCATTGCGAATATCACGAGCATCTGGGCCAACGTTGAGTATATTGATTAAATCGTTAGTCGTCAGATAAGAATTAAACGGTGCCGGCTCAATAATATGTGTCCACACATTGTCGTTCCCTTGTTCAAATACTTGAATAGCATCAGAGACATTAATTCCGATAGTGCTCCATTTGCGGTTTAGGGAATCTGTAATATGGTAGTAGTGCAATTCTGTATCGGTATCTCCCTCATTCTTCTCCCAAACTGGTTCCATACGAGTAATATCCTTAATCGCTTGTTTGTTGCCTTTTGCCTGTGGGGTTACATATCAAAGACATATCTATATTAATGCGATTTGAGGAAAAAGAATAATCTATAATTATAAACACATCAAAAAACGCTTATCTACACTAATCCCTCTACACGGATTAATGATAGATAAGCGTTTTGTCGTGATTACGATACATTAACGGATGTATTCCTAATTTTGCATAATAAAGTCATGTTCGATGCTGCTGGCACAGTCAAAGGTACGAATAATATTATAGCGGGTATTGCGTTGTGCCGGAACATGACCCGTTTCAAGCCCCCGCTGGTTAAACGGCTTCATAACTTGAGCAAAGCCGAATCCCCTCCTCGGCTTTGAAAAAGAATCTGCTTAGCAAAAAATATGGACTGTTTGATTATTATATTATGGATGTACTAACTCAATCCAATCACTGATATACTAACGAAAACAATCCAACATTATAGGAGTGGTTGAAAATGGATAAGGTTCGTTACAAGATAAGAGAAGTATCAGACAGTTGCAAAATTGATTCTTTCTTGAATAAAGCGAGGATTGGGCATCTGGGTATGGTTGATGGTAAGTTGCCATACGTTGTTCCGCTCAATTATGTTTGGTCAAACGGAAAGCTTTATTTTCATGGAGCTACAGGCGGGAGACGAAATCAGGTGATGAGTACAAATCCAGAGGTTTGTTTTACAGTTTGCGAAGAATATGGAACTATTACTGATCCAGTACCAGCCAAGACAGACACCGCATATATGAGTGTTATGATTTTCGGCAAGGCTGAGCCTATTGTCGATCTGGACGAAGTTACACATATGTTGCAGGAAATGATTCGAAAATATGTGCCTGATTATTATAACCGCCCATTAGCCAAACAGCACGTTGACAAATATAGGTCCGCTGTATTCGGAGGTCCAGTTCAAGTATACCGAATTGACCCCTATCATATAACGGCGAAAGAAAATCCAATCGAAGAAGAAAAAATGTATAGACCAGCAAAAAAAGTCTAATAGCTGTCTCTAATGAAAACACTTATTTTTGCCAATTTGCATGTGTCTTTCTTTGTGATCTCCATTCCTGAACCAATATAGAGGTTACTTACATCTATAAAACAGGGTTTGGGATGAAAGTTAAACCAGCCAGGTCGAGTAATGACCAAAAGCCATGGATCCTAATCATAAGGACTGTGGCTCTTTACTGATGTTAGAACCAAAAATTTTGATAAGAAGATCAGAAATGCGAAAAGCTAAAATACTTGCACAAAATACATGGGTGAGAAGCAGAAAGAGGGTAGAACGAACATGGGCCATTTAGTCGAAGAAAATCTTGAATCCGTACGACAACGGATAGAATTGGCTTGCCAAGCTTCAGGGCGCAAGAAAGAAGATGTGAAATTGTTGTTAGCGACAAAAACCGTACCCCTTGAAAAATTAAAAATTACCATTCAAGCGGGCGAAACTTTATTTGGTGAAAACAAAGCTCAAGAACTTTTGGGGAAATTACCACTTATGCAGCAGTACAACCAGGTGGAATGGCATTTTATCGGACATCTGCAAACGAATAAAGTAAAAGACGTTGTAAAATATGTCAAGCTCATTCATTCTGTGGACCGTTTGAGATTGGGGCAGGCATTGCATCATCAGCTCTTAAAAGAGAACAAGACCATGGATATTTTGGTACAAATCAATACGTCCTACGAAGAAAGCAAATTTGGCGCTCCGCCAGAAGCAGCACTGGAGTTAGTTGAACAATTGTCTCAATTCGAAACGTTAAACATTAAAGGCTTGATGACTATTGGAAAACTGAATGCCTCAAATGACGAAACCAGACATTGCTTCCGATTGTTAAAACAAATTCAGGCACAGATTATGGTGGAAAAATTTCCACGTGTAGAAATGGACACTCTTTCGATGGGCATGTCAGGGGATTTCAAGGTTGCCATCGAAGAAGGAGCTACAATCATACGCGTAGGGACAAGCGTATTTGGCCAACGTTATTTGCCAGACACGTATTACTGGAACGAAAACGCGCGTCAGAACGATTAGGAGAGAGGCAGGAGAGAGCTTATGAACACAACATCAACTTCACTGCGCGGCCGCGATTTAATTTCACCCACTATAGCTGCTTTAATATCTGTCATTGTCAATTATGGGGGTACATTTATTCTCGTATTTCAGGCAGCAAAAGTAGCAGGTCTAAGCTCTGAAATGACCGCTTCATGGATATGGTCGATTTCTATTGGTGTGGGTGTAACTGGTATATGGCTAAGTTACCGATACCGTGAACCGATTATTACCGCTTGGTCAACACCAGGCGTAGCTTTTCTTGTTTCGGCGTTAGCTGTAACCCCCTATCCAGAAGTGATTGGCGCCTATATTATCTCTGCTTTAGGATTTATTATTTTGGGGTTATCAGGGATGTTCGACCGTTTCGTCCGGCTAATCCCTCCAGGCATTGCTTCAGGGCTGCTGGCAGGTATTTTACTTCAGTTTGGCATTTCAGCCTTTGGTGGCGCGAAAGTTGACCCTCTGCTTGTAGTTGTCCTGTTTTCTGCGTATGTAGTATTAAGAAGGTTTACATCCCGTTACGCTATCGTGGGTATTTTGGCAATCGGACTTATTTATTTAATTAGTGTGGGGAAAGTAGATTTCAGTAATATCAAATTGGCAATTGCATCGCCGGTATTTGTCGTTCCAGAGTTTTCGTTTCATGCTTTATTGGGTGTTGCATTACCGCTGTTTATTATTACCTTGACGGGACAATATATGCCTGGAATGCTAGTGTTGCGAAATGACGGATTTAAAACGAGCGCGAATCCGATTTTGACTGTAACGGGTTTGGGCTCGCTCTTAACAGCGCCATTTGGCTCACACGCCTTTAATGTAGCAGCAATTACAGCGGCGATTTGTACAGGGAAAGACGCGCACGAGGATTCAACAAAACGTTACATTGCAGGTATTGCCTGTGGCATTTTTTACATTGTTGTCGGCATTTTTGGTGTGACGCTGGCTGCTCTGTTTCTGATTCTTCCTGCTACCTTTATCGCGACATTAGCAGGATTGGCACTCCTGGGTACAATTGGTGGTAGCCTTGCCAACGCATTAACAGATCCCAAGGGACGTGAGACAGCATTAATTACTTTTTTGGCAACAGCCGCAAATGTTACATTACTTGGAGTTGGGGGTGCATTTTGGGGACTTATTACAGGTTTGGCGGCACATATTTTGATATATGGACAATTTCGAAAAAAGCAATATAGTACGAACGTAATACAACAAGCTGAGCAGAAGCAATAGAAGGCTTGAAAAGTTTACGGGTGCGATTTTTGAAGCCACGGCACAACATAAATATTACGCATTAATTGCAGAAGTATTCAAAAATCATCGGATTAATTAAAATTAGAGCTTACCGATCATATGTTTACGACCGCGCGGCGATATTATGGAGAAAAGGAGTACACGGATTTAACCATAATTATCAATCAAATCAATAATTGGAACCGGTTTTCGATTGCAATGGGAAATGAAGCGGAATAACGCGGAGGTGCTGGAATTATAAAAGCATCTCCGCAAGGCGATAAATACCGACTTCAATTGCCTCCTCATCTACTTTAGCAAAACCAAGTACCCATCCTTTTCGATCGCTATTTAGACAATAATTGCTCAGGGGATAAACACGTATTCCTTCTTTGAGCGCTTGATTCGTCACAGCTTCTTCGTCAAACGATTCCTCAGCTTCGAGAAGCATGTGCAATCCTGTTTCTACCCCACTGAGTTTAAAACGCTTGTCTAGACCAGTAGCAGCTATGGCCTTTGTCATGGCTGCATGTCTGCGCCGATATACATTTCTGACTCTTCTCATATGGCGCATGAAATGCCCGTGTTCAATAAAATGAGCAAGCGTCAATTGTTCCATAATTGGAAGATGACGATAAGTGAGTGCATGGACTTGAGCAAGCTGTCGGATGGCTCCTTTTGGCCCAACAATCGCCGATATTCGGATTCCAGGAGCAACCATTTTGGAAAAGCTCATCATATATAACGTATTTTGGGGTTGATGGCTGAATAACGTAGGAAGCGGGTCCCCACGATATCGAAATTCACTATCATAATCGTCCTCAACAATCCAAAATTGATGTTGCGTAGCCTTACGTAACAATTGTTGCCTCCGGGGTTCCGACATTATGACTCCAACTGCACACTGATGCGAAGGCGTGACAAAAGTTAGCTTGGATTGTGGATGAATGCGATCTACCTGTAATCCGTACTCGTCAACAGGAACGGGCACAACATTCATACTTCTATATTTCATGGTCATCCAAGCTGCAGGAAAACCGGGATCTTCAACAGAAACCGTGTCTCCTTCATTTAATAGCGCTTGGGCGATCAAATCAAGGCTATGCTGCGCTCCTGAGGTTAGCATAATTTGATCCATATGCACATGGATTCCTCGTTCAAGTGACAAATACCGTTGTATCTGTTCGCGCAGTGATACAAAACCATAGGAGTTACCATAAGCCCAATTCGCCAAGTCCATTTCTGTAGAGGCTTGTAAAAATGATTGTCTCCATGTTCTTTGAAAATGTTGGTCCAAATAAGGCTCGTGGGGACAGAAATCAATCTCCACATTTTGCTCTTCTTTGCCTCTAAGCCAGCCGTGTAGATGATTGACTGCAGCGTTTAATACAGGTAATTCGGGGGTGACTGGCCCTTGAGGCATAACATCTTCAAAAGAGCCTGTTATATAGCTCCACTCACTTACCCTTGTTCCACCACGCCGAGATGTCACGGTGTATCCACGGCTGAATAATTCCTCATAAACAATCTGTATGGTTGAGCGCGAGACACCGACTAATAAAGCGAGCTCACGAGATGGGAGTAGCAATTCCCCTGGTGGCCATTTTCCTGTTCTAATATTATGAATCGCTTGGTCTAGAAGTTGCTGCCATAGGGGACGTTGGTCGTTTCGGTTAACTTTGAGCATAAGATTCACCTTCATATGTATTTGAATTCAACAGGTGGATTGCTTAAATGACTTATTAATGTATGATTATAACACTCCATTAATTAATATACTATCATGACGATAGCTGCCTTTCAATACGATAGTATTTAGAAAAAGAGGACAACTAGAGCGTTTCTCCAAACTTTAAGCAGCCAAATCATGATGGAAACCAACGTCAAAAAAACTTGTCTATCATTAATCCTTCCATTTGGATTAATGATAGACAAGTTTTGTGTTACTATCGCAAAATAACAGGTTATATGCTCCATTATGTGTTAATTTAGTTATGGTGTGTTTGTCTTAATTTTGCATGATAAAATCATGTTCGATGCTGCTGACACCGTCAAAGGTACGAATAATATCATAGCGGGTATTGCGTTGTGCCGGAACATGACCCGTTTCGCGGATCAGCTGTAAAATGGATTCGATGTTGACTTTGTACGTTGCGCCTGCGGCGGAAACGACGTTTTCCTCAATCATGGTACTACCGAAGTCGTCGCAACCGTAATACAGTGATTTTTTGCCGATTTCTGGTCCCATGGTTACCCACGAAGACTGAATATGCTTGATGTTATCCAGTACAAGACGGCTGATTGCAACAGTCTTCAAATATTCCTCCGGCGTCTGGCGTTCCTTTTTCAGGTTTGTGTTATCCGGCTGGAAGGTCCATGGAATAAAGGCCAGGAAGCCTTCGGAATCATATTTATTTTCAATGCATTCGTCCTGGGCATCACGAACACGCAGTAAATGCAGCGCACGCTCCTCCATCAACTCGCCAAAGCCGATAACCATCGTGGCCGTCGTGTTCATACCCACCTTGTGAGCGGTCTGCATCACGTCCATCCAATCCCGCCAAGAGCCTTTGAGACGGCTGATTTTGCGGCGTGTGCGGTCATCCAAAATTTCTCCGCCCCCGCCTGGCAGGGAATCCAATCCTGCTTCATGAATGGCTCGAATCGTATCTTCCATGGACAAGCCGGATTTTTCCTTCATCTTATGAATTTCAGCCGGCGAGAAGGAATGCATCGTAATATCGGGAAAACGCTCCTTGATCGCTTTGAGCAAATCGGTATAGTAACTGAACGGCAGGTTAGGATTCACTCCACCTTGCATCAGAATTTCGGTGCCGCCTACACCCTGCGTTTCTTTGATTTTCTGGAAAATCACTTCATCGGGCAGGACATAGCCTTCATCTGAACCCGGTCTACGGTAAAATGCGCAAAAGCGGCAGTATACGTCACAGACGTTCGTATAGTTAATATTTCGTCCGATGACGAAAGTTTTAATCGGATCAGGATGCATACGGTTCATCACTTTATTCGCCGCGTGACCGATTTTTTCTACCTCGTCTGACTCGAACAAAGCAACAGTGTCCTCTAAATTCAGGCGTTCGCCGCGCAGAGCTTTATCTAAAATATGGTCGATTACACTCATGGTGTATCCTCCTTCGCTTTCACAGGGGGACGAAATGAAAGACAGGACTTATGAACGAGAATGATTTCACAAACCTGCGTTCGAACCCTGTCGTATTATATGTGTTCATGACTGGCTTTGTATTTGTCTGTGCTATATAGCATAGTAAAACCTAATGATAATACTAACATATCTTTAGGTAAGGAACCATACTTATTCCCGTTTCTTTCTGCTTTCTACCCAGGCGATGATGGCGACGAACAAGCTATAATTCTATGGTACATTGTCCCATGGAAAGGGAAAAAGGGTTGTGCAGCACGTTCATATTGTCCTCCGCCATGTCGCGCTTACACAAAGCAGCAAGCTTCCCACTACACAGAAGCTTGCTGCTTTTTTAGATTTTATGTTTATTATGCCGTGTTTTTTTAACGAAGAGCCTCATTTAGATCACTGATCAGATCATCAATATCCTCCAGACCTACGGAGAAACGTAGCAGACCATCCGTGATTCCCCGCTCCAGACGTACACTATGTGGCATTGCCGCATGTGACATCATCGCCGGATACGACAAGATACTTTCCACGGCTCCCAGACTTACCGCCACAATCGGAATTTGTATGCGATTGAGTACCTCTTTTGCACGCTCACCGGAGCCTACATCAAACGAGATAACCGCACCGTATCCACTGGATTGGCTTTCATGTACGGCACGCCCCGGATGATTTTCCAGGCCCGGATAGTATACCGCCTCAATGTCACTACGCTCGTTCAGCCAATTGGCCAGCTTCGCTGCACTCTTTTCGCTGTGAGACATACGTGCTTCCAGTGTCTTCATCCCGCGCATAAGCAACCACGACTCCTGTGGGGCCAATACGGTTCCAAGTCCATTTTGAAGCTGCTTGATTTGTCTGCCCAACGACTCCGTACGTGCTACCGCAAGACCTGCCAATACATCGCTGTGGCCGCCGAGAAATTTGGTTGCACTGTGCAACACGATATCAACACCTTGCTCAATTGGACGTTGATAATAAGGTGTCATGAATGTGTTATCCAGCAGCGTCAGAAGTCCTTTCTCCTGGGCCCAAGCCGTTATCCCTGCCACATCGGTGATTTTGAGGGTTGGGTTGGATGGCGTCTCCATATATACAGCCTTCGTATTTTCCTGCAACGCTTCTTTCACAAGGTTGATGTCCGTCATATCAACGAAGGTGGTTTCGATATTCATCCGTTTTAAAATAGAAGTCAGCAGGCGGTAGGTCCCTCCATATACATCTTCCGAAACAATGACATGGTCCCCAGCGGACAACAGCATAAACGTACTGGATATAGCCGCCATACCCGATGCAAAGGCAAAACCTCTCGCTCCACCCTCCAGTAAGGCGATGTAGTCCTCCAAAGCTTGCCGTGTCGGATTGCCAGAACGGCTGTAGTCATGCAGCGGAGGATTGAAAATATCATGATGGTGAAAGGTGGACGCCTGATAAATCGGTACGCTCGACGCACCCGTAACACTATCGATTTCAGAGCCAAAATGCAGCAGCTTGGTAGCGAATTTCCGTTCTTTTCCCGACTCTTGCCCGATTTTCCGCACGTCCTCAATCATTGCTGTTCCTCTCCTTCGATTTCTTGACGTGCCGCTTCCAACGCTGAACGCAAATCTTCAATTAAATCATCCGTATGTTCAATACCGACGGAGAAACGCAGCAAACGATCATCCACCCCAACCGCATCCCGAATCTCAGCCGGTATATCGGCATGTGTCTGTACAGCAGGATAAGTCATTAACGATTCCACACCGCCCAAACTTTCAGCAAAAGCAATGAGCTTGATGTTTCGAAGCAAGGGCTCCACATAACGGGCATCTTTTACTTTAAACGAGAAAATACCTGTGTTGCCGCTGGATTGTTTGTTTTGAATCTCACGCCCTGGGTGACCTTCAAGCCCTGGATAAAACACCTCAGCCACCGCCGGATGCGTCAGCAGATAATTGGCCAGCACTGTCGCATTATGCTCATGCCGATCCATACGCAGCGCCAATGTTTTCATGCCCTTCATCAACTGATAGCTATCACTCGGAGAAAGTACAGCCCCAATGGAATTATGCAGGAAGGAGATTTCGGCTGACAGCTCTTTACCCTTGGTTACGATCAAGCCTGCCAGCACATCATTGTGTCCGCCCAGATACTTGGTTGCGCTATGTACCACAATATCGGCACCCAGCTCCAAAGGACGCTGGAAATATGGTGTTAACAGCGTATTATCTACAATAGTAAGCAACTGACGTTGTGACGCCCATTCGGCTACAGCCCGAATATCCGTAATCATCATTAATGGATTCGTAGGCGTTTCTATGAATACCGCTTTTGTATTTGGTCGACATGACTGCTCGATGGCTTCAAGATCATTCGTATCCACATAGCTCGCCGTCACGCCGAATCTGGATAAAATACGTTCCAGCAGACGATACGTGCCTCCATACAGATCCAGCGATACAATCAGATGATCTCCTTGTCCAAACAGGGCAAATACCGTTTGCAGCGCCGCCATACCTGAACTGCATGCAAAGCCTGCATCACCGGATTCCAGTGCAGCGGACGCCTCTTCCAGTACTTTACGTGTCGGATTGATCGTCCGAATGTAATCAAAACCTGTGCTTTGGCCCAGACGGGGATGGCGAAACGCTGTAGACTGATAAATCGGAAAATTTACCGCTCCGGTTACCGGCTCTTCGATTGAACCAATCTGTGCTAATCTGCTTTCAATTTTCCACTGTTTCTCACTCATATGAATCCTCCTGTTCATTTCCACATTAGGTGCTATAACATATGCTGCAAAATTGGATTATCATATCTATACTGCTGCGCTGCTGCAAGGTGGTACTGCGTAGATATAAACGTTAAGCCCCTTTTTAAATCTGGGGCCCGATATCGAAAGGGGTTTCTTGGTATACATAATAGTTGAGCCAATTTGAAAATAATAAATTGGCATGCGCACGCCAGGTTGAGGGCGGTGTACGCTCAGGGTCATTGTTGGGAAAATAATTTTTTGGTACTTCAATATCCATCCCTTTGGCGACATCACGATCGTATTCCCATTTCAGAGAAAGTGGATCGTATTCGGAATGCCCAGTCACAAAGATTTGTTTGCCATCACGCGTAGCTACCAGATACACTCCGGCTTCCTCAGATTCGGATAAAAGCTCCAGTTCGGCAATATGCTCAATATCTTCGCGCCGAACCTCTGTATGCCGGGAATGAGGTGCATAAAACAATTCATCAAAACCGCGTAGCAACTTCACTTTAGGTTTAATAACGCTATGCGGAAAAACGCCAAAGCATTTGTAATCAAGTCCGTATTTGGGAACGCCGAAATGATGAAACAGCCCCGCCTGCGAGGCCCAACAGATATGCATGGTCGAAGTTACATTCGTTTTCGTCCATTCAAAAATTTGCCGGATTTCCTCCCAGTAGTTCACATCTTCAAACTCAAGCTGTTCAACGGGTGCTCCCGTAATCACCATGCCGTCAAAACGGCTGTTTCTGATCTCCTCAAACGTTTTATAAAACATGTTCAAATATTCCTGCGATGTATTTTTAGATACATGCGACTTCATGTGTACCAGCGTAACGTCCACTTGAAGCGGGGTATTGCCGACCAGACGCAACAGCTGAGTTTCCGTCGTTTCTTTGGTAGGCATCAAATTCAAAATGGCGATGCGCAACGGACGAATATCCTGATGATAGGCCAGGCTTTCATCCATTACGAAAATATTTTCGCCCTCCAGCACTTCCTTGGCAGGTAGTGTATCCGGAATTTTAATCGGCATGTAAACTCACTCCTTGTTCGGTGAAGTTTTTGCGAAAATCGTCATGCTGAGATGCCGGGCATATAATAAAAAGACCTTCCTCGGTTACGAGAAAGGTCATATTTGTATCCATATGCGCCTCTCTCATCTGTCAGGGCATCGCTCTTTGTAAGAAGCGCGCGTCCTGCAAGAATTAGCACCGTGCGATTAAAATCGCCGGTTGCCGGGTATCATCGGGCTAGTCCCTCCACCTGCTCTTGATAAGATTTCGCTATATTCAGTTTGGGTTCATAAAAAGTTCTTGTTGTTCACTTTAATGCATCCGCTGGGCTTCGTCAAGATGGGACTTGTAATTTTCCACCCCTGCATTCACATTTCGTCTTACATTTCCATATGTTAAATCATACATTACCCCATCGCCGAAGCTCTTGTCACTACTGTTGATTTAGCCCATGATTTTGCGCTTGAAAGGCTGTAGGCCGAGCGTTATACTATACAAGTGCTATTGGCGAAAATATAAAACAGTGGTGCAGATTTAGAGTGCTCTCTGCGATACTGTGGCAAACTAAAAAGAACATTTGTGAGGTGAATCCGGAATGGAAGGCGACCCGAGTCCGAATAGGCGGCGATCCCTGAACAACAGCATAGGAATGACTTCAGCTTGCCGAAAGACGGGACGCCAGGCTCTGCATGCTCCAAAAGCCTCTTGCTTTTGATGAGGATGCCGCTTACCCGATCCGGCTAACTGGCTAACTGAGTCCATTCCTTATGCTTTTAGGTACACGTATTTTCCGTTACGACGGAGCATAAGGAGTGACATATATGAAAATCCGTTTGGTAAACAACGGGGTTTTTACCCCTGTCGAAGAAATTGAAATGGCGCTTACTCCGCCAGCAGAAGGCTTTTATTGGATTGATGCCGATGTTGACGATCTGGCAGTGCTCCAACCTTTGTTCTCCATGCATGATCTCGCGGTAGAGGACTGTTTGAGTGAAGAAGAGCAGCGTCCAAAGATTGAAATTTACGAAAGCCATTATTTTATCGTTGTAAACAGCATTCGTTTTGATGATGAAGAAATATTTTTACGTGCTTTGAACATTTTTCTCGGCCGCCATTTCATCATTACGGTGACTAAGCAGAAAATCAATGAGCTACGCACCCTCAAGCCTATGTTGTGGGAGCAGGAGGTCAGCCAGCCTGACCGTTTTATGTATCTGTTGGTCGACTTGATCGTTGACAACTATTTTCTGGTTGGTGACCGGATTGAGGTTCGCATTGAGAAGCTGGAAGAAGACATTCTGATGCATACCAAAAAATCGCATTTGAATGAAATTATCGGCTTACGCAGTGAGATTCTGTGGCTGAAAAAAGTGCTTGGTCCGCAAAAAGAAGTCATCAATACGTTGAACAAACGGGATTTACGGCTGATCGACGATCAATTACAAAAATATTTTAGCGACATTTATGAAAATGCCGTGAAAATTTCGGAGACTTTCGAAACTTACCGCGATCTAATGGGTAACCTTCGAGAAGCTTATCAATCCAGTATCGCTAACCGTGCGAATGAAATTATGCGCGTGTTTACAGCGATTACAACTGTATTTATGCCGTTGACGGTGATAACCGGAATTTATGGTATGAACTTTGATAATATGCCTGAGCTTCATACGCGTTATGGTTATTTTGTCGTCATTGGTATTATGGTGGCGCTAGGGGTTAGCATGTTCTGTATTTTCCGCAAGAAGGATTGGGTTTGAAAAGAAAAGGTTGAAGCAGTAGCCGTATCCTCACAGGATATAGCTACTGCTTTTTTTGTGTGATTATTTTATATTTGCGCGATGTTATCCCGCATGTCGATCTGATGCCACCTGATGGCGAAAACGGATACGAATCAAACGCAGCCGCTCATAAACTTGATCCAGCCCCGTTTCCGCGGCCTGTTCCTCACCATATACCCGCAGCATGACGGGCTTGAGCAGCGTATCCCCCAGTTCTTCGTACGCAGACCAGATCGCCGTCTGCTCTTCCTCAGATACGTTCACCAGTTCCTGACGGATCAGCTTTTCCATATCGATTCCATCTCGATCCAAATGCTCCACTGCTTCAATCATTTCTCTACGATGTAACCCCACCTTCAGTCCAATATGCTCCAATGTAAGACCGTCTGAAATACCTTCAATAATGGTTTTTGTCAGACTGAATTTATTCAGTTCCTGCTTATATTGGTTCTCTTTTTGCTTGTACAGCCACGATAAGAAAACTTCCTCATCCAGCGTCTCTGTTACCCAATTTAGCGGAAATGGCGTAGTCCGGTCATTTTGTGTCGTTATAGCCAGCAGTTCTGGCCCATATTGAGATATTTTACCCTGCCCCATCCCTGGTAGCTCCAGCAACTCCTCCTCGGTATGGGGAAGATAGACGCTAATCAACCGGAGCAGACGATTGGTGGCAATAAAATAAGGTGCCTTTCGCTCGGCAGCCGCCTTTTGCCGCCTCCACATCGTCAATTGCTCATACACATCATCACGCGGAAACAAATCGCTATAACAATACAGCTTTTGTAATGTTTGTCCACGTCCTGCTGACCCTGACCCTTCCTGCTCATGGAAAACACCATGGATTAAGGGTCTGTAGCCCTCTGCCATCTTCAGCGCCAGCTCATGGCGGTATACATGCAGCAACTCCTGCCACAAGCTGCCCTCATACCAAAGATCCTCTGTACTTTCATCCAAACTGTGTTGTGTGCTCCATCCTGCACTCCATACCCCATCATGTTGACCAATCCATACCTGGGCAAATAGCTCATGGCCCTGTTCATTCCGTTTGGACAAGCGGTTTAAAAATACAATTTCCATGCTTTTTTCCTCCATGCTTATAATTGGGTTACAGTCCGGTACAACGCCAAACGCAAAAAAAGCACCTATCCCGCGTATTCGCAAGAAAGGTGCTTCCCTTTTTGAGCCGTACTATACTGTTGCCTATATGATAACCGTACCTTGGATCGCCGTCAACCCAAAATTATCATTTGTTCAGCTTTTCCTTTGCCAAGGCAAGAGCACCGCACAATCCGGCATTGTCTCCCAAGCCTGGGGCCACGATATATTGATCAATTTCTGTAGTCAGACTCGGATGCTGTACGTATCCGTTCAACAGTTTTTGAAGCTCGGCGCGAACGAGTGGGAACAGTTGTTCCTGCTTCATCACTCCGCCGCCCATAATAATTTTTTGCGGTGAAAGAATCAATACATAGCTCATCAAAGCCTGTGCCAGATAGTAAGCTTCCATCTCCCAAGCCGGATGATCCACAGAAAGCTCATGGCCTTTGACCTTCCATCTTTTTTCAAGTGCAGGACCCGCTGCCAGCCCTTCCAGACAATCTCCGTGATAAGGACATGTCCCTTCATAAGTATCTTCTGGATGACGACGCACCAGGATATGACCCATTTCAGGATGGGACAATCCATGAATCAGCTTTCCACCGACCAAAGCACCCGCTCCGATACCTGTACCTATCGTAATATAGAGACAGCTATCCAGTCCCTTAGCCGCCCCCCAGATGGATTCGCCCAATGCTGCACCGTTCACATCCGTGTCAAATCCCATAGGTACGTCAAAATGCTCTTTCAGTTTGCCGATCAGGTTATAATTGCCCCAATGCGGCTTTGGCGTTGTTGTAATATAGCCATATGTATCACTGCCTTCGATAGGATCAATCGGCCCGAACGACCCTACGCCCAGTGCTTCAATGCCCTTCCCTTCAAAAAATGCAACGACATTCGCCATCGTTTCTGCTGGCGTGGCTGTCGGAAAGCTCGCGCGTTCCAGCACCTCTCCCTGTTCGTTGCCAATTCCACATACAAATTTGGTACCGCCTGCCTCAATTGCTCCCAATACTGTCATAGCTGCTGTTGTCCCCTCTCAGTCATGATCCGGTTCTCTCTATCCTATATTCGCCTGAAACGTGTCCAAGGTCAATCCCCTTATCCCAATTGTATATAATCCTTCACAACAATATATATCTCCCTTGACATAACTGTGTATAAAAAAGGACACTAACGCACCAAGCGCCAGCATCCTCATATGTGTAATACGAGCTCCGAGTTGTACCTGTGAAGTCAAACTGGCTTCGTTATGATCCAGTTGCCACACCCATTAACGTACACAAGCTTTTCATTTCAAGCTCCTCAAACTTGTCTACAATTTGCA
The DNA here is from genome assembly GCF_059417685.1 of Paenibacillus sp. LT-B23. Taxonomy (NCBI): domain Bacteria; kingdom Bacillati; phylum Bacillota; class Bacilli; order Caryophanales; family Paenibacillaceae; genus Paenibacillus; species Paenibacillus sp. LT-B23. The sequence goes on from NZ_JBSQBM010000010.1 coordinate 116,439, forward strand.
CATGATCCAGTGTCAACAGACAACTGTCCAGTGCGCATGCTACAGGTACACCACAGTGAATTTCTGCCAACTTACGTGACAAATGTAGCATATCCAGATCACTCTCGATCTTTTTGCGCACTGCTGGCGTCAATTGATCCAGATTCTCCAGAATACCTTCAATGGAGTCATATTCCTGTACCAGCTTGAGTGCCGTCTTCTCACCAATGCCTCGTACTCCCGGGTAATTGTCGCTTGCATCCCCCATCAGGCCCTTGAGGTCCACGACTTGGCGAGGTTTGAGTCCTTTTTCAGACAGCAGCGTTTCCGGGGTATACACCATATAATTGCCGTGACCTTTTTTCATAATAATAACCCGTGTCCGCTCATCCACCAATTGGAGTAAATCATGATCTCCGGAGAGAATCATTACATCCATGTCCTCATTCTGCGTATAGTGGCGTGCCAGCGTACCGATGCAATCATCCGCTTCAAAGCCTGCGGCTCCAATATTAGGAATGCCGAGGCTATCCGTCACATCACGGATCAATGTAAATTGAGGAATCAAATCATCCGGCGCGTCAGCGCGATTCCCCTTGTACGCAGCAAAATGCTCCCCGCGGAACGTCGTTCCTCCCATATCCCAGCAGCATACGACATGCGTCGGATTATATGTTTGTACCGCATCCCAAAAATATCGAATAAAACCATATATGGCGTTCGTTGGCACTCCGGCCTTTGTACGCCTTATATAACCGTTTGCAGCAGTTGCATAATAAGCGCGGAATAACAGAGCCATGCCGTCAACCAGCATTATGGATTGTTCATTACGTTGTGTCACAGATTGTATTGCTCCCATTCATCATATTATTTAACCCCAACAGTATAACATATCGCGGAGCCAAATTGGACGTTATTGAGCGCCCCAAGCTTCCTCAAATGTTTCCTCTTTGAAGCCTACCGTTACTTTGTTCCCGTCCGTTACAATCGGACGCTTGATCAATCTTCCATTCGAGGATAAAAGCGAGATTTGCTCTTCACGGCTCATGTCTGCCAGCTTGTCCTTTAGCTTTAGCTCCTTATAAACCTCACCGCTCGTATTGAAAAACTTTTTCAGCTCCAACCCACTTTTGCTGATTAAATCAGCTAATTCCTCCGGGTCGGGCGGTTGTTCAAAAATAGGAATCAATTCTGTTTCATGTCCCTTGCTTTGCAGCCATTTCACTGCATTGCGACAAGTGCTGCATTTGGAGTACTGGTATACTTTCAACTGGCTCATCGTTATGTTAACCCTCCGTATTTCATTCGCTTTGTATATATTTTATTACGGACGACATTCCGCTCTTAACAGCTCCTGCAACTGGGCCATATCGTCCGGCAATGGGGCGCAAAACGTCAACTGCTCTCCGGTCACAGGATGCACCAAGGACAGCTCTGAGGCATGCAGTGCCTGTCTGGGCATCTGGGCATCCAGCTGATCATAACGCTCAAGTTGCGCAGCGTCAGCAGGCGTATTTCGGTACATTTTATCTCCGATCAACGGACATCCGATAGAAGTCATGTGTACCCGGATTTGGTGTGTACGTCCGGATTCCAGCTTGATCCCGATGCGGCTCCCCTCATTCCAGGCTTCCTCCAGCTTATAGAGTGTAAGGGCCGGATAACCATCAGGGGTCACCATGCGCAAATGCGGATCATCCGGATTACGGTCAATCGGCCCATCCACCCTTCCTTCCTGTGGATCAGGGCAACCGTGCACCAGGGCCGTGTAGCGCTTATCCACCGTCCCCGCAATCATTTGCTCGGAAATATGCTGGTGTACATATGGATTTTTAGCCACCACAAGGACACCCGTCGTCTCCTGATCGAGACGATGAACGGGACGGAACCTGAATAGCTCGCCTTTGGCCTGCCAATAATGCACAACCCCGTTAGCCAGTGTTCCCGTGTAATGACCATGAGTCGGATGGACAATCATACCCGCCGCCTTGTTGACAACCAATAAATGCTCATCCTCAAATAAAATGTCAAAAGGAATCGGTTCAGGCAAAATATCATCAGAACGCTCGCGTTCCATACGAATTTCCACCCGATCCCCGGACTGTACCTTTACACTGATATACACTCGTGTTCCGTTCAGCATAATGCCTTGTTCCGTCAGCTTGAGTTTGGATATCAGCTTGCGTGAAACATTCATACGTTTTTGCAAAATGGTCTTCAACAGCATTCCCTCCTCCTCAGGAGGAATCGTATACACGATAGGTTCATAATACAAGCTCATCACAAATTCCCGGTGGCCTCCTTATTTGCGGAACACTTTTTTGCTGCGCACATATTCGACATCCGGTACCCCTTGACGCACATTCGCGGTGCGAGCCACGACGAAGAAATAATCGGACAGACGGTTCAAATACCGACGTACCGCAGGATTGATTTCCGTATGCTTGCCCAGTGTGACAGCACGACGTTCCGCACGGCGGCAAACCGTACGGCAAACATGAAGTGCTGAGGACAACGTACTCCCCCCCGGAATAATAAAACGCTCCACCTTCGGATTTTCCTCCTGACATGCGTCAATCCAGCCTTCAAGCCGCTCTGCCAGCTCATCCTTCACCTTGTATTTACTTTCGTTAATTTTGACAAACGCCAAATCCGAACCGCAATCAAACAGTTCCTGCTGTACTTCCTCCAATTGAGCCCGAATATCCGCAAACTTTTCTCCTTCGGCAAAGCTGATCGCTTGTCCTACAAAGCTGTTCAGTTCGTCAATCGTACCATATGCCTCCACACGGTCATCATCCTTGGACACCCGACCGCCGATCACCGAGGTTTGTCCCTCATCACCTGTTCTTGTATAAATTCCCATGGTATCTCATCCCCTCTATCATTCCGTCAATGTTTTTAACACCTTGATGGCTTCTTCCTTATTGCTCGTGCGCGGTGGCACGGTAGCAAATAATGTTTTGGAGTTATATTTTAAATCCTTGAACATCTTCATCTGCTCCACCGGAATCCCGAACAAATGAGTTTCCTTGATCACATCTGTTCCTTTTTCCCCCTGCTCCTTCTCCTTAAAAACGCCGCCCTCAAACACACCCCGAGCATACGTTTTCTTGTCAAAAACATCGTCTAAAGGCAAATTCGAGCCATTCTGTCCGTACAACTTCATATCCTCTTCCGGCAAAATAAACAGGTCGTGTTCCCCGGCTGCATATTCAACGACCAGTTTCTGCTGGTTATACAGTGGGCTAACTGCAATCTCGATAGTCGGAGCCTGTTCGCCCAGTTTATCCTTAAGCTTTTGCGCCAGTTCATCACGAAGAACTGAAGCATCCCCTTGCTTATCCATAATAAAAATGGAGAAACTGTCCTTGTCCCGCCCCCCGCATCCGGCCAACAGCACGAGTGCCAGCATTCCAATGATCCACGGAGATAGCCTTTTCAGCCCTGCTCTCATATGTACGCCCCCTCTTCCATGCCACTAATATATCATAAGTTGTGAACGCAAAAAAAGAAGGCCCTGCGGCCTTCTCTATATATACGGCTTGGCTTCACACGGTTACACCTTGCATTCCGAACCGTACAGCTTCATGTATTCGTTAATTTTCAAATCGAGCTTGCAACTGATCTCAATGACAAGATCAGAGGTAAAGGACTTCTCTTCCTGAAACGTCCGCATCATCTCATTGCGCAGGAACAAAATTTCATCTTCCAGGGAAATGTCGTATCCAGTTGACACCGACGAATTATATCCAACATATGACATGAGCATTCCTCCTGCAATTGAAAAATTAAACTTCCTGCTTTCGATTTCAAATTATAGCATATAAATTTAGAAATAAAAGACTATTTTCTATGATTTACCCATAAAAAAATAATTTTAACCTTCTTTTTTTACTTTTTCTACAAAATGACCAATACGATCCAATGCTTCTGTCAGTTGAGCAACAGAGGTCGCATACGAGCATCGAAGATAGCCCTCGCCCCCCAAACCAAACACGTTCCCCGGCACAGCCGCAACCTTGGCCTCAGCCAAAAGACGTTGCGCAAATTCATCCGAGCTCAGTCCTGTGCTTTGAATACTTGGGAAGACATAAAAAGCCCCTCTCGGCTCGTGGCATTCCAGACCAATTTCCCGAAATCCTTCAACCATCAGACGGCGACGCTGATTGTAAGCTTCCACCATGCGATCCTTCTCGCCCAAACCATTGCGCAGCCCCTCAAGAGCCGCTACCTGACCCATCGAAGGCGCACACATCACGGTATACTGGTGGATTTTAAGCATAGCGGCAATTAAATCAGGATGCCCACATGTATACCCAATACGCCAGCCCGTCATAGCGAAGGCTTTGGAAAAACCACTGACGAGAATGGTACGATCCATCATGCCCGGCACAGCCGCGAAGCTGACATGCTTCTCGCCATAATTTAGTTCTGCATAAATTTCATCAGAAATGACGATCAAATCATGTTTTTCTACAACTTTCGCAATCGGAAGCCAATCCTCATAGGTCATGGTCGCCCCGGTTGGATTGCTCGGATAGCACAAAATCAGCACCTTGGATTTAGGTGTGATTTTAGCCTCCAGCGCCTCTGCTGTCAGCTTGAATTCATCCTTGGCGAAGGTTTCGATTCCTACGGGAATACCGCCGCCAATGGAAGTGATTGGAGAATACGAGATGTAGCATGGCTCTGGAACGAGAATTTCGTCGCCGGGTACAATTAACGCACGCAAAGCCAGGTCAATCGCTTCGCTGCCGCCCACCGTCACGATAATTTCACTTTTTGGATCATAGCGGACTGCAAATTGCTCATCCAGATATTCACTAATTGCCTCACGCAGTTCAGGCATACCCGCGTTAGAAGTATAGCTGGTAAACCCCCGCTCCAATGAATAGACGCAGGCTTCCCGCATATGCCAAGGGGTTGTAAAATCCGGTTCTCCTACCCCCAGAGTAATAATATCCTTGTTGCCGCCCACCAGATCAAAAAACTTACGGATGCCCGAGGATGGAATCTCGCGCACCAATGGAGACAAATATGAGCTCATGGCTTTGCTACTGTCAGTCAATGCTTCAGGTTTGATATTCATCATGATCTTCCTTTACGGCGAAATCATCAGACGATTATCTTCCTGATGATCTTCGAAGATAATTCCGTCCTGTTTGTATTTTTTGAGCGTAAAATTGGTCTTGGTGGACAGGACCGAATCAATAGGCGACAGCTTTTCCGACACAAAGTTCGCTACCTCGCGAAGATTGCGTCCTTCTACTTCCACTAGCAAGTCGTATGCACCGGACATGAGATATACTGATTTAACTTGTGGATACAAATAAATCCGTTCAGCGATGCCTTCAAATCCTCTTCCCCGCTCTGGTGTAATCTGCACCTCAATCAAAGCAGTAACCTTTTCGTCGTCGACTTTATCCCAATTGACCACAGCGGCGTATTTGACGATCACATGTTGGTCTTCAAGCTCTTTAATCGCAGCACGTACATCCTGTTCGCCAACTCCCAGCAAGGTAGCAAGCAGAGTCGGCGTCCTTCTTGCATCTTCTTTTAACAATTCCAGCACTTTTAATTTCAAATCATTCAGTTCTGTCATTCTACATAAGGCCTCCATCAAAAGAGATTACTATACATCATACAATACGTGCTTTAAACCTGCAAAGAAAAACCGCCCGCCCCGGTGATCCCGGCAGACGGACGGCTTGTTGTGAGAAAAAGCTTCAAAAGCGGAGTGTCCCGTTTACATATAGTAAGGGTTGTTTTGGTGAGACGGCTGGCCCTGTTGATGCATCGAATGACCGTATACTCCCGCTGAGGAGGATTTTTGCTGAATGAACTGCTGGCACTCCTGTTGGGTCTTCCGGGCTTCCTGAATCTGTTTGTCCAAATCGGTGCGCAATGCTTTAGTCGTAGTGGAGTACATATTGTTCTGACTCATCAAACGGTACAGATCACCTTGCAGACGCAGCGTATCGCTCGTAAGGTCGGTGAAAAGCTGACGCACAGCCGGACAATTGGATTCAGTTGTCGCCGTTGTATATTCTCCCACGGTGCGTTTCATATCGGCAAGAATGGTATAGAGCAAATCTTCTTCGGGCATAAATGACGTATTGTTCTGTGAATACATCGTGACATTACCTCCTTTGTGGTTAATCCATAATTACTGCTGCGGTTGCATAGGAGCAAGCTGCTGGTGCTGTTGAAGGGCATTTGAAAGCAGGTTCAGGTGGTGCTCATGAGTTCTCGCGAATTGTAGACAAGCTTGCTGAATGGCTGGCTGCTGAATGGATGCTGCCGTTGCCGCACATTGCTTGAGCAGCAGCTCTTCATTGGAAATGGAGTCCACGATGTACTCCAGTTCTTTGCCAGTTAAGGGTTGCATGTTCATAGATTGCATGGTCTGTGCCTCCTTAAATGTTTTGTTGCACGCTGGTTAGCTTGTCCGTTTGGCGGAATTATATGTATATGTGAAGAGTGACGGAGTTTATCGAAATTTGACGATTTAGTGAAGAGGGATTCTGCTGTGGAGGACGCTATGCGCTCCATTTGATCTTACGATCGCTGTTGCCACGGGATTCTTTGGATTGTATAAAACATTTAGAGGTAAGAATTCCATAAGCATATGCTTTCGAAGCTAGCTTTCCTACGGAAAGCTTTCAGGCGAACGCTGTCGCTTCTTCAGATTCAGATGGATCGCTTCGCTGCTTCGACGGGAATTGCCCCCTAAGGCGCCAAGATTTCGACAAACCTCCCCTTGGGTGGAAAGTGAAGGGTATTAGAATATGAGCTGCCTGATGGCTTCTCGGAACTACTGTAAAAACCACACACATTGAATACTGCATATTTCATTGCTTAATAGGGAGTGTTTTGTTATGGAATTGATTAGTGGGAATACGTATTGGCCTAGCACCCTGGAGCAGAAACTGGATTTTCCTGCTTTAACAGAAGATTTGACTTGTGATGTGCTTATCGTCGGGGGTGGGATGGGTGGATCACTCTGTGCCCGACTGCTGGGAGAACGACAGGTGGATACGGTTGTCATTGACAAGCGTAAGCTGGCGCACGGGAGTTCTTCGGCCAATACCGGATTGCTGCAATATAGCAATGATAAGACGCTGACCTCTTTTATCAATACTTTTGGCGAAGCTAATAGTGTGTTGTTTTATCGGATGTGCAAGGATGCTCTGGATCAGTTGGAAAAGCTGGCCAGTACAGTGGACATCGATCCATCCTTTATCCGTCGCAGCAGCCTATATTATGCGAGTACACCGGAGGATGTGTCGGTGCTTCAAAACGAGTTCGAACAGTTAACCCGCTTTGGGTTCCCGGTGGAATATTGGGATGAGCAACAGGTGGCTGCACGTTTTCCTTTTCGAAAACCAGCTGCGCTGTATACACATGAAGATGCAGAGGTAAATCCGTTTCGTTTTGCACAGGGACTCCTGCAATCTGCCAGCCGTCTTGGTGTCCACTTATATGAGTATACCGAAGCGAAGCATTTTGAATTTGGCGACAATGAGGTCGTTTGTCATACCAGCGGTGGAACCATTCGGGCGAAAAAGATTATTTTTGCGGTAGGCTATGAAACGCAGGAAATTAAAAAGGATCGTGGAGCCATACTGGAAAGCTCTTATGCGATTACTACCAATCCGGTTGGAGATTCAGCCATGTGGCATGAGCAATGTCTGATCTGGGAAACCGCCCGTCCTTATCTGTATATACGCTCCACCATGGAAGGACGCGTGATTATCGGGGGGCTGGATGAACCTGTACTCGACCCGGACCAACGTGAAGTCAGGCTACTACACCAACAGAAAAAGCTGCTGCAAGCATTACAGGAGTATTTTCCGGATATACCCTTCAAGATTGATTATGCATGGGCTGCCGTCTTTGGCTCCTCCCATGATGGCTTACCGTATATTGGCCCGCACCCGCGCTTTCCGAACTGCTACTTTTTGGAGGGCTACGGGGGAAACAGTACAGTTACCAGCATGATGGCTGCACAGCTGTTGGCCGATGAACTAACGAGCACACATCGACCTGAGATGGAGCTTTTTTCACTAAAACGTACCACCAAGCCTTCACCCGAAATCACGGAGCCGCTGGCTTAATAAATACGAAATACGAAAGAACCTCCAATTCCCATTTCCGTGGGTTTGGAGGCTCTTTTTTTGAATATATATTTCGAGCTACTCGGTTTGCCTGTGCCAGCGTCGTGCCTTGGAATGAGACTTGCTCTGCTTCGTTGTTTGCTCCTTCTTTAGCACATTGCGCATAAATACCCATCCCGCCACGGGCATTAACGCAAGTCCGATCAATAGCCAGATCATCGCTATCGGTGCCTTGCTTATACTCAACACACCCAGAAAAATAAGCATTCCGGTCAATCGACCTACCATTAGACACAGCTCGCGCAGTACGACCAGCTCCACCCTCTGATTAGCATCCTCTTCGCTCACGCCCATCAGGTCGAAGCTCGCAGAAATCATCGGGATTAAATATAACGGCAAAAACAAGGCGGTCCCGATGCCCATAATCAGCAACGTGCTATATTGCATCCGCCACAGTAACGGCAAAAGTGCAATCACCAGCAGCACAGCACCCAACAGCATGCCAACCGAGCGATACTGGGGCTTGAGCCATTTGCCAACAGCCCAAAAGCTGAAAAATGAAACTGCGGATGTAATAAGCGAAAACTGCGCCAGCTTCCACTCCTGCTGAGTAGCGACGTACACAAGCAGCGTAATCAGGAAGGCAAAAACTCCTTCACGTATGCCCTGGGTAACAAGCGACAACGACAATGGCCGCCACATACTTCCTTTTTGCGACAAACGCTGCTTGGGCTCCAGCCAATTGTAACTTCCTGTCGTCTTACGCTTGCGAAGAAAGAAACTCAGCACCACCCCTACCACATAAAGTGCCAGAGAGATACTAAATATTACGCGATATCCCGCATCATCCTCCATACGAGCAATAATCCAGCCAGACAGCCAAGGACCGACAATTCCTGAAAACGAGCCCAGCAAACCGACCCAGCCATTAAAATGATCCCGGCTTACCCGATCTGTGACTTCGAAAAAAATCACATTAAAAGCCAGCCAGAACAAACCCAACGCTGCACCCAGTAGCATCCCTAACGGCCATATGTAGTTTACAGCCTGCGATCCCGTATATAAAACCACCAGATAAAATAACCCAGACAATGCGGTCCCTACGCGTAGAGCATTCATTTTGTTATGCTCCTTGACCCATTTTCCAGCCACCCAAACCATGATTCCCAGCGCAATTTGCTGGCTGACATTAAACCAGCCAATCATCGTGTAATCCTGCCTGCTTTTCCACAGATATACGTTAAGAAAAGTACCTGACAGAGCTGCCGCAAACACAAACAATCCATTCAGGCTTAGTAGCAGAATGGATTGTCCGTTCAGGTTTGATTTCAATGAATTTCCCCCTAACCGAAAATCACCATTCAGCTCCTGTTAACACAGCTTGCTTCAGAGCTTCTTCGGTTTAAGATGCCCGAGTTCAACTTGGGCTTATCCGGGGAATATAATTTAATTGTTGGAAATACCACTCAGCTTCTCTAACAAACGCAATCGGTCATCCTCTGACAGCGTCTGCTGAACATGGAAGCAGCTTGGACATACATATACATTTAAGACAAACGGCAAATCCAGAACAGGTCTGCCGAGCGCAGGAGACATCGACGGTACAAAGCCTTCTCCGGTCACGGTTTGCGAACCTGCATGCAGCATATATTCACCGCACTGGGAACATTCAAGAACCTCATCTTGTCTGTCGAGTATTTGTTCAGCACCTTGTTCATAAGCCATTAGATCCGCACCGCTCTCTTCGAATTTTTGCAGGGTATGCAGCACAGGCAGCTTGTGAAGCTCGTTGTCCTGCAACAATGGAGCGTCAGCCGGCTTTTCAACTAAGACTTCATCCTCTGCTTCATATAAAATATCCTGCTCATCCTCATCCCCAAGCTGAATGCTCAACGTACGATAGCCCTTTAGGTCTTCCTTCCCAGGGAGAGGCGCGGCTTGACCCACAGAAGTCGCATCATCATGGCTGTGTTCGTGGTCATGTGCATGAGTATGCATGTGTTCACTTTCTCCATGTCGGTGCTCATCCGTATGCCCATGAACATGTGCAGAATCAGACTCCGTTTCATCTTCATCATCGGTGATATCCGAATACCCTTTCAGGTCGTTATGGCAATAAGGGCACTCTTCTTCAGGTCCCAATTCTTCATCCCAAATAATTTCCATGTTACACCATGGACAAATAGTCATTTCCAAGCTTCATCATCCTTCCGTTCCATGCGTATACCAAGCTTTAGTATACAGGATGTGTCAAGTTACACTGGCACCAATCACATAAGATAACGATATCGAGATAATCATGGAGAACAAGCCAACAGCGCGGTTGTCCTCCTTAATTTCCTGATCGATTGAAAATACCGGTGTCAGAAACTCAAACAGAAAGTACGCCGCAAGCAGCAATAAAAAGCCGACGAACGACCAAATCATCGTATCGTACACGCTGGATTTAGCTTCCATCGCAAAGCGGAGTACGTTGCAAATACCGAACATTTTCCCGCCCGTAGCCATCGCTACTGAAATATTGCCGCGTTTGATCTCTTCCCAGCATTTATACCGGGTTACCAGCTCAAAGCAAGACAAAAATACAATCAGCTCTAGCACCGCCACCGAGAAATAGCCCAGCATCATTCCTAACGGATGTGACAGCAATTCATCAATCGCCATCTTCACTTTGTCCCTCCCGTTCTACAAAGCGTTCCCGACCGAATGGCCGGTAACCCGTAGCTCATTCCAATTCAGCAACCGTCACGCCTGTGCCGCCTTCATTGTAATTTCCGATACGGTAGCTTTTCACATGCTTATGCTTGCGAAGGTACTCCTGAATACCGGTCCGAAGAACCCCTGTACCCTTGCCATGAATAATGTGTACCTGCCCCAGATTGGCCAGAAATGCTTCATCCATGAAGCGATCTACCTCCATCAGCGCTTCCTCCACGTTCGCACCACGCAGATCAAGCTCGTTTCGCACATTATCATCCCGTGTTCGCTTTATGCCGGTTACCGGCTTCTGGACTCTCGGTGCTGTTGTTTGGGCGGGTTGCAGCAGCTCCAGATCGTCCAGACTGACCTTCATTTTCATGATTCCCAATTGCACCACGGCTTCCTTGCTACCGGACAGTTCCACCACATGGCCTTTTTTATTCAGACTATGAACGGATACCTCATCGCCAGCTACGATAGAACGAGTACGTGCAGTGGCCGGGCGCTTGACTGCGCTTTTCTTACGCTGTTTCGGTTCCGCTTCATCCAGCTCTCTGCGGGCTGCAATCAGCCTGTGCTCCTTAACAGAGGCTCCTTCTTCCTGAGCCAACTTACGCAGATCGGCAATGATTTTCTCGGCCTCGCTGCGAGCTTTATCCACGAGACCTCTCGCTTCGTCCGCCGCTTTCTCCAGCATACGGTCCCGCTGTGCTTCCAGCTTATCCAGCTCATTTTGGTGACGGGTGCGCAGTTCTTCCATCTCCCCACGCAATTGTTCCGCCTTTTCCCGCTCTTGCTCGGCTGTCAGACGATTCTGTTCCAGTGACGCAATCATATGTTCTACGCGCTGGTCTTCTTCTGTCACCTCACCACGGGCATAATCCAAAATACGACTCGGCAATCCCAGACGCTCAGCAATGGCAAAAGCGTTACTTCGACCAGGTACACCCACGAGCAGGCGGTATGTCGGACTTAATGTAGCAACATCGAACTCCATACTCGCATTAATGATTCCTTTGCGCTCATAGGCATAAGCTTTCAATTCGCTATAGTGAGTCGTCGCAACCATACGGCAACCCAAAGCATGCATATGCTCCAGAATGGATACAGCCAAAGCCGAGCCTTCCGCGGGATCGGTTCCTGCACCTACCTCGTCAAGCAGCACAAGGCTTTTTGGCGTCATATTTTTCAGGATGCTGATAATGTTGGTCATATGACTGGAAAAGGTACTCAGGTTTTGCTCAATGCTTTGCTCGTCACCAATATCTGCATAGATCGCGTCAAATACGCATAGCTGGCTCTCGTCCTCTACAGGCACAAAGAGTCCCGACATCGCCATCAGACTAAGCAAGCCGATGGTTTTCAGCGTAACAGTTTTCCCCCCTGTATTCGGTCCGGTTACGATAATGGAGGTATACGAATTGCCCAGCTCCACATCAATCGGAACGACCTGCTCCAACGGAATAAGAGGGTGTCTGCCTTTTTTCAGTTTCAGATAACCACGATCATTCATCAAAGGCAGGGTTGCCTTCATCTCACGAGCAAGACGAGCTTTGGCGAAAATAAAATCAAGCGTCCCCAAAACATCTACATCATATAGCAGCATATCCGCTTGCTCTGCGACAAGTGCGGTCAGCTTTTGTAATATCACTTCGATTTCGCGTTCTTCTCTCAGCCGTGTTTCCCGCAGCTTGTTGTTCATGGCCACGATGGATTCAGGCTCGATAAACAAGGTTGCTCCGGACCCGGATTGATCATGCACAATTCCGCCAAAATAAGAACGATACTCGGCTTTAACCGGAATTACAAAACGGTCTCCACGAATCGTAATCAATTGATCCTGAAGCATTTTAGACACAGTGGAGGAACGAATCATGGAGTCCAGTTTTTCCCGAATACGCACTTCACCCGAGCGCAGCTCTCTGCGAATTTGTGAAAGCTCAGTACTGGCAGAATCCAGCACCTCTGCATTTTCGTCGATACAGCCTTTAATCGAGTTTTCCAGACCTCTCTGTTCTGAAAGCTGCTCACTCCAATACAGCAGTGTTTCAACTGGATTTTCCTCATGCAAACTTGCCACGTACACCTGTACACGGCGTGCAGCCTGAACTGTTGTCCGAATGCCAAGCAGCTCCTGCGGACTCAGTGTCCCGCCGATACGGGCGCGCTTGACCGCCGGAGTAATATCCACGACTCCGTTAAACGAAGGTACTCCTTTAAGTCGATCAGCAGCATAGGCCTCATCCGTGCCTTTCAGCAATTTCTTGATATGCTCCAAATCATCGCTGGGCTGTAGTCGCTGAGCTGTCTGCTGACCAATCGCCGTTTGAGCATAGTGACTTAGTTTATTTAAAATTTTTTGATATTCTAGGGTTTTGAAAATTTTAGAGTCCAACTTCACTACTCCTTTCACTTATATCTATATTATAACGAAAGCCGCGCACTTACGCTATTTGCCAACTCTGTTTTACACATAAGAAAGCCGTTCATGCCACACAATAACCTTTGTATAACCCTGTACATTCAAAAAACAAAGGAGGTTATTCCGTGAGCATTCTCGGGCACATTGTGCGTTTCATCGTTGCCGCTTTGGTTCTGATGGTCGTAAGCTGGATCGTTCCCGGCTTTAGCGTAGGCGGCTTTTGGAGCGCGCTGATCCTTGCCATTGTCATCGCCTTGATCGGTTACATCATTGAGGCTATGTTTGGCCGACGCGTTTCACCATTCGGACGAGGTATTGTAGGCTTCCTGGTGAGCGCTCTGGTTATCTGGGTCGCTCAATATATCGTAACCAGTGTCAGTGTTTCCATTTTGGGCGCATTGCTCGCTGCATTGGTTATCGGGATTATCGACCTGTTCATTCCGGTAACGACACCGTTTGAAGCCGGCCGCAAGAGCGAGAAATAATTGAGGTTCACATCTCGACAAGGCTGTTCCACAGCAGATTTCATCTGCCGATGGACAGCCTTTTGTCATTTACAGAACCAAATAGAATACTGCATACAAAATAATCCCCGGCGATAAGCAGCCGGGGATTGCATTACATTTATAATCCGTATCTACTGATCCTGTTCGATTAATTCAATCCACTCATTGTACTCGGATTGAAGCTTGGTATACTCTTCTTGCAATTGACGTAATTCCGTCGATATCTTCTCCGTATTTTCCCGATCCACATCCTGCTGAACCTGTAAAAGACGAAGCTGATGGGCCGCCAGTTCATACTTCTGACCCACTTCCTCCAGCTCGGACTGTAAAGCCTTCCGTTCCTGATCTACAGATTGCTGTTCAGCCTTCGCCGCCTCGGCAGCTTCAACGGCCAAACGAATTTCCTCTTGAAGCTGTTCCTTTTGTTCAACTGTTACGGCTATTTCCCGTTCCCACGAAGCAAATTCTTTCTTGCGGGCAGCATCTTCGGCTTCCAAACGTTCCGCTTCGGCCTTCAACTGCTCATATTTAAGCTGCCATTCCAGTGATTCTTCTTCAGCACGCTCCAGTTCCTTCCGCCGTTCGCTATCTTCACGCTGGAGCTGCTTGATATTCTGTCCCAGTTGCTCTGCCCGGCTCTTCATGCTTCCATACTGCTCCTGAAGTGTTTTGTAAGCCTTTGTTCCCTCTTGCTCACGCAGGATTGCCTTCTCCAGCTCATCCTGAACCCGAATCAACTCAGGTGAAAGCTCCTTGATTCTCGCTTCCAACTGCAGCAGACGTTGCTGCTGTGCAGCAAACTTATGATTTACAGCTTCAACCTCAGTCACGGCATGCTGTAGTTGCTCCTGTACAGTCTCCTTCTGTTCACGTACTTCCAGTATCGCAAGCTCCAGCTCATCTACTGCGAGCTTGCGCTCCTCTGCAAGCTTCTGCCAAGACTTCTCGCTTTCGGCCAGTGTAGCCAGCTCACTTTGCAGTTTGCGGGAGGACACATGCGCCTGCTCCAGCAACTTCTGCATTCGGCGCTGTTCTTCCTCCAGCTTGGCCGCTTGCTGCTGCGTTGCCTTGGCTTCCGCCGCCAATTCATCGTAACGGCTTTGCAGCTCTTCACGCGCAAGTGTATCCGTCTGCTCGCGCTCTGTCGCAGCCTGTCGCTGCGTTTCCAGCATAGACTCCAGTTCGGACTGCTGTTGCTTCAATGCTGCAACCTGCTCTTGCGCCTCTCCCAGACGGGAAGACAGCTCTGTACTGCCTGCTTGAGCCTGCTCCAATTGCTCTTGAAGTTCCTCGACCCGAATCTCCTGCTCCAGTGCATCTTCCTCGGCTCGTTTCTCCGCTTGCTGATGCTGGAGTTTTTCCTCATTCAGCACCAGTTCCGCTTGTTTACGCTCCTGCTCCAGCTGCTCATTCAGCCCGGACCACTTGTCCTGCCATTCAGTGACCTTCCGGCTATGCTCTTGCTGCAAAGCAGAACGCAGCTTGTCCAGCTCTGTACGCTGACGCTCCTGATAAGCCTTCTCCGCAGCCGACAGCTTGGCTTCTGCCTGCTTGGCCGCTTCGGCCAGTTCCTTCTTGGTTTGCTCCTCCATCTGGCGGATGCGGGCATTTGCCGCCTCCTGCTGCTCTTTCAGCTTACGGGAAGCTTCCTGACGTGACTCCTCCAGTTGACGTTCAGCCTGCTTTTGTCCATTTTCGAGTTCTGCCGCTTTTTTCTCCTGCTGTTCCAGCTTCGCTTTCAACTCGGCAATTTCCCTGGCTGATGCGGATTCGGTCTCCGTCCATTTTTTCAGAACCGTTTCCTTCTCTTCCTTCAATTGGGCAAAAGACTGCTGCATATCCGTATTTTTTTGCTGCTGTTCTCCAAGAGCCGTCTGAAGTTGAGCCAGTTCGCCCCGAAGCTCCGCCCGCTCTCCAGCCAACCGGTTCATATGACTCTGAATTTCCTGAATTTGTACAGCTTCTTCTGCCATATGCACCGCAGCCAGCACGGCAATTCGGGGCATATCCAGACGAGAATGAGCCTGAGAAATGCTATGCATGCGTTCATCCACGTAATTGGCAACCTGCTTCATATAATCGGTATTACTGCCGACGAGTTTATAAGAAGTACCGTAGATCTCTACAGTGACGCGAGTACGATCTGGTGTAGTCACAATTATGCCCTCCTTCAATACTACTGTATGTTGATTCTAAGTTGTGTCCGGTCTATGGTAACCCGCCCTTCGTGAAGCGTTCAACCCCATTAGTCCGGCTTCCCCGCAGCGGGTGAATATCAGAGTAGAGAGCTTCAATGATGATAGGCCAAAAAGCCGTATCGAACCTCTGTCACTAAGATTCGATACAGCTCCCCGCATTTCCTGCTACTTTCTCAATTCCGCTCCAAAAGTTTGTTCCAGAGACGTAACGACAGGAATATGCGCCGCATTAATCTCTTCATCCGTCAGCGTATGCTCCCAGTGACGGTAGGTCAGGGAGATAGCTACGCTCTTCTTGTCTTCGCCAAGCTTGCTGCCTGTAAATACATCAAACACCCGTGCATCCTGCAATAGCTCTCCGCCCGCCGCATGAATCACACGCAGCAGTTCGCCTGCTTCTACATTCTTATCCACTACAAGGGCAATGTCGCGTTCCACGGACGGGAAGCGAGCCAGCTCTCTGAACTGAGTGTGACTGTTGGCGTGTTCGATCACCTGTTGCAACGCAATTTCCGCTACATACGTATCATTCAGCCCATAAGACTGTTGCAGCTCCGGATGGATCTGCCCGATGGTGCCGATTCGTTGGGAGGTCCCATTCACATCCAGCCATACCGAGGCGGAACGGCCCGGATGATAGCTTTGTGGCTGGTCAGCCACATAACGGATGCTTGCACCCAATCCGAAATAGTTAAATACCGTTTCCAGCGCGCCTTTAATATCAAAGAAATCGACCTTCTCAGCACCGATATTCCATTGTTTTTCACGGCGTACGCCTGTCAGCAGCAGACTAAGCACTTGAATTTCCTGAGGCTGGCGGGTCAGCGTTTGTTCCGCGGTATAAAATACAGTTCCTATTTCGAAAATCGCCAGATTTTCCTGCTTCCGGTTCATGTTATACACTGCTGTATCCAGCATTTGCGGAATAATGCTCGTACGCAGCACACTGCGGTCTTCGCTCATAGGCATTGCCAAACGTACAGGATGGCTTCCCTCTGTCAGCGCATTAAACAAACCTGCACTTTCCGGGTGCACAAACGAGTAACTAATCGTCTCTTGCCAGCCGCCATGGGCCAGCAATTTACGCAGCGAACGGCGCAGTGATTGCGATGCTGTCAAAGCACCCGGCGTCGTCGGTCCTTCAATTGGCGTCGTCGGAATGTTGTCGTAACCATACAGGCGGGCCACCTCTTCAATCAAATCCACATCTATGCTAATATCCCCGCGGCGTGTAGGCACTTCCACTTCCAACACACCTTGCTCCACGTCACCGCATCCGAAATGAAGTTTACCGAAAATCGTTTTCACCTCAAGCAGCGACAACTCTGTTCCCAAATATCGGTTCACTTTATCCAGCGACAGCTTGATAATCCGGTTCTCGGCCTTCGCAGAAGCAGATTCTACGATTCCTTGGTGCACAGTGCCTCCTGCATAACGCTGAATCAGCGCTGCCGCACGGTTCACCGCAGGAACAACAGCACCCGGATCAACCTCTTTTTCAAAACGCAGGCTTGCTTCGGAACGAAGTCCAAGCTGACGGGACGTTTTGCGAACCGTACCGCCGTCAAACTTTGCGGATTCCAGCGCAATGCTGACCGTCGCATCCGTAACTTCAGAATTGGCTCCGCCCATCACCCCTGCCAGAGCAATCGGCTTCACGCCGTCTGTAATCAGCAGCATATGTGGCTCCAGCTTGCGCTCCTGATCGTCCAGCGTAACCAATGTTTCGCCTGCACGAGCGAGACGTACTTCGATGTTGCCATTTTCCAGCTTATCCGCATCAAAAGCATGCAACGGCTGACCGTATTCTAGCATGACATAGTTCGTAATATCCACGATGTTGTTGATCGGACGAACACCCGCCGCCATCAGGCGGTTTTGAATCCACAGCGGAGAGGCTCCTACTTTTACACCCGTGATATAACGAGCCGCATAGTGCGTGCACAGTTCAGGTGTATCCACCTTTACCGACAGATGATCTGCCGCCGCATCGCTGATTTCTACCAAATCCTTAGCAGGATCAGCCAGCGAAATTTCACGCCCCAAAATCGCGCTCACTTCATAAGCCGCACCATGCATACTCAAGCAATCCGAACGGTTTGGTGTCAGATCAAAATCCAGCACCTGATCATCCAGCGCCAGCAGCTTCGTAATCGGCGTACCGATTTCAGCATCCTCAGGCAGTACGAGAATACCTTCTTGCAGCTCTTTGGGCAGCAGCTTGTCATTCATGCCCAGTTCCTTCGCCGAACAGATCATACCCATGGATACAACACCACGCAGCTTGGCCTTTTTAATCTGAAAATCTCCCGGCAGCTTCGCGCCCACGATGGCAACAGGAACCTTTTGCCCTGCATCCACATTTTTGGCGCCACACACGATTTGCAGATCTTCCTCTTGTCCCGCATCGACGATACACACATTCAGCTTATCCGCATCAGGGTGTTTTTCCTTGCTTTTGACATAGCCGACCACGACGCCTGTAATCCCTTTGTTGCGATGTTCGACCTCATCAATTTCAATGCCCGAACGGGTGATTTTCTCAGCCAGATCCTCCGCGCTCACCTGATCCAGCGATACATACTCGGATAGCCAATCGAATGATACTTTCATATGGGTTCACTTCCCTCGATATAGTTGTTTATTGACGCGCAAACTGCTTCAAGAATGACAGGTCGCTGTTATAAAAATGACGAATATCGTCAATTCCGTATTTCAAAATGGCTATCCGCTCTACGCCCATGCCGAACGCAAAGCCGCTGTACACTTCAGGATCATAGCCGCCCATTTCCAGCACTTTCGGATGCATCATGCCGCAGCCCAAAATTTCGATCCATACCCTTTCGCCATTTTTCTTCACAAAAGTTACATCCACTTCGGCACTCGGCTCTGTGAACGGGAAGAAGCTTGGACGTAGGCGGATTTCGGTCGATTCCCCGAACATTTCGCGCGCGAATTGCAGCAGCGTTCCCTTGAGATCGCTCATGCGGATGTCTTTTCCAATTACGATCCCTTCAATTTGGTGGAATTGGAAAGAATGCGTAGCATCGTCATCATCACGTCGGAAAACCGTACCCGG
Source organism: Paenibacillus sp. LT-B23 (assembly GCF_059417685.1). Classification (NCBI taxonomy): domain Bacteria; kingdom Bacillati; phylum Bacillota; class Bacilli; order Caryophanales; family Paenibacillaceae; genus Paenibacillus; species Paenibacillus sp. LT-B23. Next base: position 135,443 of record NZ_JBSQBM010000010.1, read on the forward strand.
ACAAATAACCTTAAGCGGCGTTTCACCCTTCATCGCTTCCATCGCACGAATTTGAACGGGTGACGTATGGGTACGCATCAACAGATCCTCGGTCAAATAAAACGAATCCTGCATATCCCGCGCCGGGTGATTTTTAGGGAGGTTCAACGCTTCAAAGTTGTAATAGTCCGTCTCTGCCTGCGGACCCTCCGCAACCCGGTAACCCATACCAGTAAAAATGTCCTCAATCTGCTCAATTACTTTATTAAGCGGGTGCAGCCCACCTTGCGGCAATGTGCGTCCAGGCAGCGTAACGTCGATCTTTTCCGCTTGCAGACGCTCATTCGTCTCCGCTTTCGTGAACTCATCCTGTTTACGGTTGACGACTTCTTCAATCGCCTCGCGAACTTCATTAGCTACTTGTCCGACAACTGGACGCTCTTCCGCGCTCAGCTTGCCCATACCACGCAAAATTTCAGTCAGCGCACCCTTTTTACCCGAATATTTAACCCGCAGATCGGCCAGCTCTTTGGGCGTTGCCACCTTCTCCAATACTTCCAGTGCTTCTTCCTTCAAGGCCAGCAAATGTTCCTTCATTTGGATGGTTTCGCTCATCGCCTGTTCAGTCCCCTTTCTTCATATCCAGCTTTTCAGACAACAAAAAAAGGTCCTTTCTCCCGGTAAAGGGACGAAAAGACCGTGGTACCACCCTCGTTAGACAATCCTGCTCAGCTCATCCCGCGCTTTGTCTTTCGACAATTTCTGCCATTCGACAGTACAGGTTTATGCATGCTTTGCATGATCATCTCGCTCTGCACGTTGTAACGGTCGTGAACCGGTATCCCCTACTTGCCCGCTTGCCATCTACAAATGGCATACGAGGTTCAAGGAACTGCTCCGGAGCGAACTTCAACAGCCTTGTTTTGCAGAAACGCTCTCAATCCTACGGCGCTTCCTCCCTGTTCAATCAGACACTGCCTACTCTTCTCCATCAAGACATTTTCAAATTTCGAACTATTGCTCATTATTATATGCAAACCCTAGCGCTTTGGCAAGCCGGGCATACGGTTTTACCCATTCTGACGCAGCCGTTTAATCCGACTGATCCAGTTTGGCACGAATACGCCTGATTTCTGACAACAGTTCCTCATTTTCATCGTCCAGCCCGACCGTACCCATCAGCTCCGTAAGACGCAACTGCAATCTTAGACGCTCCTCACGCTGCTCCTGATCCTCTGGTTCCTGTTGACGGTTCTGCTGATCTTCCTGCTTTTCGTCGGCGGTCCCTTCGTAGATTTCATAGACGCCTCCAGGCTGCATATCAAGCAAACGGGTTGCCGTCCGGCGCACCAGCTCCCGGTCATGCGAGACAAGCACCAGCGCCCCGCCGTAACTGCGCAAGGACTCCTCTACAATCTCACGGGTTTCAATGTCAAAATAATTGGTCGGCTCATCCAGCACCAGCAGGCTGGCTCCGCTAAAATACAAGCGTAAAAAGGCCACCCTGCATCTCTCACCCATACTAAGCGTCCCGATCCTCTTGAACACATCTTCTCTGGCAAAAAGAAAGCATCCCAGCACCGTTCTCGCTTCCGTCTGCGTCATGGTGGGGAGCGCAAGCAAACTATCCAGCAATGTCTGTTCCTCTGGAAGCTGCTCCAGTTCCTGTGAAAAATAACCGATTTTCAGCTGTGGATTCGCTGTGATCTTACCCTTATACGGCTCCAGCTGACCCGTCAACAGCCGTAGCAGCGTTGTTTTGCCAATCCCATTGGGTCCCCGAACAGCCAGGCGATCGCCACGTGCAATGTTCAGGTTGAGATCCTGCACAATGGTATGGTCGTCGTAGCTAAAAGAGACATGCTCGGCGCGCAGCAGATATTTGGCCTGAAACCCGCTGTCACTTAATTTCATTTGCAAAGATGCTACTTCGCGCGGCTGCTCAACCCGGTTGGCCTCCAGCCGTTCCAGCTCCTTCTCCTTCGCATGATAACGGGAAATATTTTTATTAGCCTTGGCCTTATAAAAGCTTTGCGTAACGGCCATTTCCACATTGGAAGCTGCCCGGTGCGCCTGATGGAACCATTCCCGATAATTTCGGATCGTCTCCTCCAATGCCTGCCGTGCCAATTCCTGCTTCCGATAGTTGGCTTCCTGCTCCCGCAGCTCCCGTTCCTTATGCGCCTTATATTCCGTATAGCCACCCTTATAGCGCCGAATGCCCGTTGACGTCAGCTCACATATGCCTGTAGCTACCCGATCCAAAAAGGCTCTGTCATGCGATACAAACAACAGCGTCCCTTGATATGTGGACAGCCACTGCTCCAGCCAAACCAGACTTTCGGCATCCAAATGGTTGGTCGGTTCATCCAGCACCAGCAGCTTCGGCTGTCTGACCATCAGTCCGGCCAACCGCACTCTCGTCTTCTGCCCTCCGCTCAGGTCACCATAGGCAATAGGCCACGTCTCAGCAGGCATGCCCATCCGGGTCAGCGCCTTTTCCACTTCGGACTCCCACGCAAAGCCTTGCAGCCGCTCGTACTCATCCATCAGCTCGCCATATTGCTCCAGATGACGCTCTGCTTCCTCTCCCTTATGGGCAATTTCGGCCTCCAGTTGCTTCAGCGTCATCCTGACTCGCCAATGCTCAGGACTGGCCTGCTGTGCCGCCTCAAGTGCAGTTCGGGCGGATTGAATGGTGTCCTGCTGCTTCAGCCAACCCCGCTCCTCCAGTGGTAATTCATGCTCTACCTTACCTGAAGTCGGCGCCTCGTCGCCTAACAGTATCCGCAATAGCGTCGTTTTGCCGGCTCCATTTCTTCCGAACAGGGCGAGCCGTTCCCCCTCCGTCACATCCATTGATACATTCTCAAACAAAGACGTTCCGTTCCAATCCTTTATCACATTGCGAATACGCAAAATGGTTTTCATATGGTAATCATCCTTTCCCTGTCCGGTTCCAATACCGAAAGCAATAAAAAAAGCCGCAGAAGGCTGCGGCTTGCATACAAGGAATATAGAATGACTGCTATGAATCGTTTCAGAACATACGTTTATGAGAAAGAGAACCGTAAACGGAAAAAAGCATAGTCCCGTTACGGAGCAAACGTACACGTCCCAAACCTCATTTCAGACACACTTCTCCCGTTGCAGCATACAGCCGCCTGCCAGTAACTGTGCAGTTTATGGGGAAAATCAGTGTGCTTACTTCATCGGACGTATAGTTACCTTCCTTTTCACGGAATACTTGCTTGCAGCCAGTATAGCAGATCAGAACGTATTTGCAAATCCATTGTGCATCAAAATTATTTTCCGAATACCAGGGTTGTATTGGATGAGCCTGCATATTTAGTTACAAACTCCTTTGTATATTCAGGAGTTTGAACTTGATAACTGTAGTTCTTGCTCGGACTCCAGTTGGTCACCCGCGACTTTTGGTTGGTGATGGCTGGAAAGCTGCCCACGTCTTTAAATTCGCCATTTGCTTTATCATCCAGAATGCCACCCTTTTCGCTACCTTTTCCAAAATAGTTGTACTCTGAGTAGATTCTTGCATTCGTAGCTATCGTGTAGGCCAACTGAAAATTATTGATGTAATTATTTTTAACATGGAAATATCCATATCTCATAAGCCCAGGCCCGCGAACTTGCAAATTTTCAAAATAATTATTGGCGATAGTGATATGAGGTAAGCCATCATAGCTTTTATTGCCGTCATCAGGATAACCCAGAATGAGACCGTACTTATGATTAGCAAATTTGGAATTACTGATGGTTACATAATCAGCCGATTGTCCTACATACAAAAGCTTGTCCAGATCTGAATCATTGGAATCATAATTGTGACCTGCAAAAGTGACATGATCAATCCAATAGTTCGTGCCCGCAGTAAGATAAAGCTGAATATCATCATTATCGTTAATGCTGGCACTATGTTCAAAAGTCAATTTTTGGAAGATCACATTACCGGAATTAGCCGTTGTTTTCAAATGAATATTAACCAGTTTGTTTTGCGCGTATGAACCAATAAGCGATTTGTTGGAACCAATATTGACGACGGTTTTAGATGAGGCAGAAATATTTTTTTCAATCACCAGGGTTTTGGGAGTGGAATCCCCTAACTGGTTTTTCAAATCGTTAAGATTGTTGATATAGATAACCTGACCGTTTTTGCCCCCGGTTGTGCTGGGCTTGGAAGCTCCACTTTCATTTTTGGCCTGTCCGGCAAAGCCTGAAAGTCCATTCGTCGGCGTATTCGGGAAATCAGCCGCAGCGAACGTAGAGGTTGCTAGAAAAGCGAAAAGCACAAAGGTTAGTTCTTTTTATCTGTTTATTTATAGCATGAAAGCGAAGCAATTAGTTTTAATTTTGTATAATAGTGTAAAATAGTTCGTAAGAACGCAAACAAGCCTGGACACCCGATTGGCATCCCGGCTAATCTATATGTAATCCAATTGCCCCATTTAAAAAGGAGTCTGTCAACGTCGAACTATGGACAAAATAAAATAAAAACCCTTGCGTCGCAAGGGCTTCAATCATTTTTACGGCAAAGCGGGTGATGGGAATCGAACCCACGCTATCAGCTTGGAAGGCTGAAGTTCTACCATTGAACTACACCCGCACTTTAGAATATCTCAATTCTTATATATGACATAATCAAAATGTTGTCAACCAGCAGAATCAAGATGTTATCTAGTATAACTTACCTGCCTGTAAATTGCAAGCAAACTACATACCATCCTGAACCAGCCAATTCATAGGTTTGCGCAAAAACAAGTTTTCAAAAGATTCTGCCGGAATGGGCCGACTGAAATAATAGCCTTGTCCCTCATGGCAATCCTGAGCCTGTAAAAATTGGAGCTGACCCTCATTTTCCACTCCTTCAGCCGTAACCTTCAGCTTCAAATGGTGGGCCATGGAGGCAATGGTCGACACAATAGCCGCATTTTTGCTGTCCACCAGCACCTCATTGACAAAGGAACGGTCAATTTTAAGACGGTCAATCGGAAGATTTTTCAAATAATGCAACGAGCTATAGCCTGTTCCAAAATCATCGATACTGATTGCGACACCAATAGCTTTTATTTTTTTCAGTTGATCAAAGGCTCGATCCTTATCAAAAGTCATACTCTCTGTAATCTCCAGTTCCAGATAACACGGTTCCAGTTCCGTATAGGTCAAAATGCCACGAATCACATCCACCAGCTTTTTTTGCTGAAATTGGCGCATGGATAGATTCACCGATATCGGAATCGGCTGGTATCCGACCTTCTGCCAGCGCTTGTTTTGCAGGCACGCTTCCCGTAGCACCCATTCCCCCAAAGGCACGATCAGACCACTTTCTTCGGCCACCGGAATAAAATCTCCCGGCATCACCATTCCACGATGAGGATGATTCCAACGCACCAGTGCCTCCAAGCTTGTCAGTTCACCACTTTGCAAATGAACACGCGGTTGATACACCAGTGAAAATTCCTCATTTTCGAGCGCGCGCCGCAAATCATTTTCCAATTGGAGCCTTTCCTGCGCCCGCATCTGCATCCCACTGGTATACCGCTGAAAATTCACTCCCTGCTCCTTGGCATTATGAACAGCGGTATCCGCGTGCTGAATGAGCTGCTCACCCTGAGTGGCATCCAGTGGGTACAAAGCTATTCCCATACTCACCATAACATGATAATATTCACCATTAATATCAAAAGGCTGCTCAAACAACTTTACCATATCATCAATACGATTTTTCATGGCATCTATATCCTTGTAGCCCGTGAGAAGAAACGCAAACTCATCTCCGCCCATGCTGAAAACATCCTCGCCTTCACGGCAAAAATGCTCCAAGCGTTCGCCTACAACATAGAGCAAATAATTCCCTGCCGTATGCCCCAGTGAATCGTTAATGGTTTTGAATCGGTCAATATTCAGTATTAAAAGTGTTGCCGTTTCATCGGGTTTTAATGAATTGCGCAGAGATTGCTCGAGACGTTGTGAAAGACGGCGACGATTCGGCAGCCCTGTGATATCGTCATAATAGGCTATGTAATTAAATTCAGATTCTGCCGCCTTCTTTTCCTGGTATGGAACAAGGACCATTAGCCGAACCAATCCGCTCAGCAGATCATAGAATGCAATAGCATTCATCAAAAGTCCCATAAGGTGATTTATATCACTCATTTGCCGGGAGGACAAATAAAACAACTGGCTCACGATACACAGCCCAATCCCGCGAAGCATAAGCAACATACCAAGTTCCGCTGGGAGATGTCGGGAATATTTTCGTGCACCCAAAATAAAATTGGATACAAGCAGAAACAGGATAACCCAGTTCAAGATCCACCCCGGATTGTCCACCTCGTGCCTTATACGCAGATCCGGTAAGTACGACTCGTATATCTGAATGGTCCCGAGGATTAGCAAAATAAAACATATCCCTATCCATAAAGCGGTTTTCTTGTACCCTGATTCGGCTTTTCTAAAGGGGAGGGAGCAAATGACTATAAGCATAATAGAGGTGAAGACACGGTTCACATAAAGAAGCCACAGCGAAATATCCGGAGACAAAACAAAGTCCGTCAGGCTAACAAAACTAAACGAGACGATATGAACAAGGTAAAGCAGACCAGCCACCAGAAATGTGGGCGCGATGAGAAGTCTCTGCCAGGATAACTGCTCCAGCAAAACCGACCAGGATTGATGAAAAATAGAGAAACAGATCGCCGCACAGGCGAATCCTGCAATGGGGTATAGCAAGAAAAAAACATTATGGGAGTATAGCTTATTCAAAGTTACATGAAATAACTGAACCAAGACAAACAGAACTAGCGCAGCAATGCCGATGCCTATCGTTTTCTTTACTTCCAGCCGTGTACTCATTCAGCCTCTTCAGCCCCCTGCATATCGGAAATTCCGATCATCTAAGACGTTTGACAGCTTTGGAAGCCGTTTTTTAAGTCTTTAGTATCAAAAATAAATATGGATTATGGTACATAATAACATTTAATCTGTGAAAGGTGAATCATTTTTTAGTCTTATATTCATTATTCCATTTTCGTATTTACGCAAATAAATAAGCTTCCAGAACCAAAAAAGCGCATCATCTCTTCAGATCATGCGCTCTATCCGGTCTTTTTCAAATGAGTGATACCTATGCCCCAGTTCTGTACAACACAAAAGAATCAGTACCTACTACATCCCTTTGTGAAAGTCCCAGAACACTAAACTACAGGAAGCGTGATTTTAAACTGTGTTCCCTTTCCATGTGTACTGTCTACATGAATAAAGCCCCCGTGATTTTTGATGATCCGATAGCTCACTGCCAGTCCCAAGCCGGTACCACTTTCTTTCGTTGTAAAAAATGGATCAAATAAACGTGATAATGTATTGTGATCCATTCCCAAACCGTTATCTTCAATGCAAATATGAACATACGAACCTTCCAGCACCGTATGGATATCAATGCATCCCTCACGGTCTTCTCCGATACCTTCGATGGCATCCATTGCATTTTTGATCATATTGAGAATGACCTGCTTAATCTGCTTTACATCAATGGAAACCTTCATGAGCGTACTATTTTCATCCAGCGCGATCTGGCAACCCTTCATCAGCGCCTCGCTTTCGGTCAGCATCACAACCTCTTTCAGCAGACCCATCACAGGTACAGCGGTTTTTTGCGGAGCTGAAGGCTTGGACGAATTCAGAAACTCATAAATAATGTCATTCGCGCGATCTATCTCTGTCAAAATAATACGAGCATACTCATCTCTTCCCAGCTCCACCAGATGCGGCCGCAGTAATTGAATAAAGCCCCGGATGGCGGTAAGCGGGTTACGGATTTCATGAGCAATCGAGGCGGAAATGCGGCCTAACATCGCGAGCTTGTCATTTTGATACGCCGTCTGCTCAATTTGCTTATAATCCGACACATCCTTGACACTGAACAAAAAATCGCCATCCATCTGATCCCCGTAGGTCACCGTAATCAACCAATGCCGGCCATACTCATCAATCAACTCATGATAGCGCTTTCTATGAAAGATTGTCTCTTTGTAAATTCGCATAATTTTCTTCTTCTTAAATCGGCTTAACTCGGGATGATGCAAAATTTGCATCAAGTTGCGACCTGCCAGCGAACTACGCGGCAGTTCCAGCAGTTTGGCCATTTGCACGTTAATAAAGGTCAGTACCCCGTCACTGTCAAACAGCATGATACCACTATCCAGGTTCTCCAGCACATTTTCATACTTGTTATTGGCGATCTGTGTGGAAGGGCAAGCTCCCACGGTATCAAGCAAGGCTTCTTGGAATTCACTGATCATGCCAGGCTTCCCCCTTGTTTCGGAATGATAAACTGGCCGTATCGGACGCTTAACATTATTGAAGAAGAGAAAGACATCATCTATCGACTACCCTTCAACGGTTAGAAAACAGATTCATAAAATTCCGACCATCTCTGTCCAATTGAGAGTCTAATTTTATGATAGACAAGACTTAGGATTCCAGTCAACCGGAAAAAGTGTCGAATTCACATTTTTATCCTGTTTTCTTTCGTCATAATATCTGCGCAACATTACCAAAAACGAAATAATAAGTTAGGAATAAGCGCCCTACACACCAAAAAAGCTCTCCAGTGTGAGAGCTTCTTTGGTGTGTAGGATGTCAACTGCCGCTCTTATTATGCTGAAGCCGAGAGCGTCTCTGGCTCATAACAGCCAGTCTTCTCTTGAGCTCTCCCTGCCATTTTTCATCGTTCATCTGTTTAGCTACCATCAATAAATCCAGGGACATGTCAATTTGGCGCTTCACAATTTCAAACGCATCTTCACTCTCCCGATTCACACAATTCTCAAATATCGTATCATCATCTTCCATGACGTAGTCCTGAAAATCAATCTCGCTTGCCCCGTCTCCATGTGCATACTCAGCCAAAATTTCATACTCATTCTCGACTTTATAATGGACCTCAATACGACGACATACCGGGCAAAACAGCAAAGGAACATTATGAACTTGGGTGCGGTAATGCTTCAGCGTTCCCTTGGTTCCTACCATGCTTGCTCCACAGCAATAACTCATCCGGGCTCAGCCTCCTCTGAACAAAACCTGTTCTGCCTTGTTTATCCTCTATGTTACCTTATTCGCTTTCACCAGTTGAAATTCCTCCAAAACACAGTAACATTTCCACAATTATTTCTTATTTCACCCTGCACTGTTCACTTCAAACACACATAATCATAAACTCTTTTCCTGCATAACATAGGCAAGCAAGCCCCCAATGTCGGTAAAAAACCGCTTGTTGGGGGCTTGCAAGTTTAATGTTCAACTTCTTCTAAAGCTTATATTACAGGTTTTTGTCGCCTGGTTTCCAGTTCATTGCGCACAAGCCGCCAGATTGCAAAGCTTGTAGTACACGCAATGTTTCTTCTACACTACGACCTACGTCGTTGTGGTTAACCACTTGATATTTCAATTCGCCTTCAGGATCAATGATGAACAAGCCGCGCAATGCAACTCCTTCTTCTTCGATCAGAACGCCATAATCACTTGCTGTTTTTTTCGTGATATCAGAAGCCAACGGGAAGTTCAGTTTGCCCAATCCGTTGTTTTCTTTAGCTGTGTTGATCCATGCTTTGTGGCTGTGTACGGAGTCTACACTGATACCCAGAATTTCAGTATCCAGCTCTTTAAATTGGTCAGCAGCATCGCTCAATGCTGTGATTTCTGTTGGGCACACAAAAGTGAAATCCAGTGGATAGAAGAAGAATACGAGCCATTTGCCACGATAATCGGAAAGCTTCACCGAACCAAATTCTTGACCGTCTCCAGTCACTGTTTCCAATGCAAAATCAGGTGCGGGTCTTCCTACCAATCTTTCTGCCATAATATGAAATCCTCCTTTTAAAATATGTAAGAAAAACATCAAATGTGTTTTCCTCAATCATCTGTATTGTATTAAAACAACCTACTTGATAAATGTTATCATTCGCAGAAATCAAAGTCAACATTGTAACCATTACTTTTTTAGAATTACTTTAAACTAGCTTTTAAAAATTCACAATTTATACACATTCATCAGGTTGTACACTTCCGGATATAACAGCAGCCCCTGATGGCTCAGGAGCTGCTGTATCATGCACTTGCTGTATAATCAGCTACCTTATTTCAAGGAAGCCGCTAAGCTTTTATCGAATAGCCGCTGCGATCAAATCACCCATTTGGGTTGTCGAGATGGCCTTGGATTTATCCACCGCGATATCGGCTGTGCGATGTCCGGCATCCAGTACCTCTGCTACCGCCTTCTCAATGGCGTCAGCAGCTTTCTCATATCCGAAAGTCATACGGAACATTAAAGCAACGGACAGGATCGTAGCAATCGGATTAGCAAGTCCTTGACCCGCAATGTCCGGTGCTGAGCCGTGAACCGGCTCGTACAGACCGAAGCTGCCTTCTCCGAGAGAAGCAGAGGACAGCATACCGATGGAACCAGTCAGCATAGCCGCTTCGTCACTAAGGATATCGCCGAACATATTTTCCGTCACGATGACGTCAAAGCTGGACGGGCGACGCAGCAATTGCATTGCGCAGTTATCAACCAGTACATGCTCCAGCTCAACATCCGGATAGTCCACGGCGACCCGGTTAACCACTTCGCGCCACAAACGGGAAGTTTCCAGCACATTGGCCTTGTCGACTGATGCAAGCTTTTTGCGACGCTTCTGTGCAATTTCGAAAGATTGGCGAACAATGCGCTCCACTTCCGTTACATTATATGCGCATGTATCGACAGCTTCCTCACCCTGCGGGCTTTCACGTCTGAACTTCTCACCGAAGTAGATGCCACCTGTCAGCTCGCGCACAACGATCAGATCCGTACCTTCCAGCACTTCAGGTTTCAGTGTCGATGCGTCCTTAAGACAATCAAAGACGACAGCCGGACGAAGATTGGAGAACAGGCCCAGCTCTTTGCGTATACCCAGCAGCCCTGTTTCAGGGCGAAGCTCCTTCGGATTGTTATCCCACTTGGGACCACCTACGGCTCCCAAAAGTACGGCATCTGCAGATTGGCAGACAGCCAGCGTTTCTTGCGGCAATGGTGTACCCTTCTCATCAATGGCAATTCCACCGAACAGTGCATGCTCCGTTTCAAATGAATGGCCAAACACTTCCTCCGTACGCTTCAAAATTTTCTCTGCCTCAGCGACCACTTCCGGTCCGATTCCGTCCCCAGCTATTACCGCAATCTTTTTCACGTCTGCCATCACGTACACTCCTCTTGTTTTACAGCCTTACGGGCGTATTATTTATACCTTCTTTGTAACATACATGGCAGGGTTTTGACCAAGATATAGAATCTATCAATTTAATAGGCTTAGCCTATAAGCTGAAAATCTGTAGTAAGACAAAACAAAACAGGACCGGAAATACCCGATCCTGTAAACTCCAAATTGCTTGATTTGCAATCCTTAGGACTTGTAATCTACACGATTGCTATAGGTTTTACGCTTGTCGATCAAGCCATTCAAGGCATCCACATAAGCGCGGGCACTTGCTTCCAGAATGTCAGTGCTTACCCCACGTCCCTGTACAGACAGATCGTTTTGGGTCAACACGACATGCACTTCACCCAGAGCATCCTTACCTTGGGTAACAGACTTGATCGAGTAATCCGAAAGAACGACTGCCTCGCTGCTGGCTTGGTCAATCGCATTGTAAATCGCATCGACCGAACCGTTCCCTTCAGCTTCCGTCTCAATAACCTGACCTTCGTCGGTAACCAGACGTACCTTGGCGGAAGGTGTAGCCTCGTTGCCATAGGTTACGAAAATCGTTTCCAGCTTGAAGACTTCCGGTGAATCGGCCAGTTTTTCTTCCAGTAGCGCCAGGATATCATCATCCGATACTTCTTTCTTCCTATCAGCCAAATCCTTGAACTGTCCGAAAGAGCGGTTCAGCTCCTCTTCGCTCAATTCGTAGCCCAGCTCGATCAAACGTTCTCGGAAAGCATGGCGACCGGAATGCTTGCCCAGTACCAGCTTGCTTTCCTTCAGACCAATACTTTCCGGCGTCATGATTTCGTAGGTCGTTTTTTCCTTCAACATGCCATCCTGGTGAATGCCCGATTCATGCGCAAAAGCATTCGCTCCAACAATCGCCTTGTTGCCCGGCACGACCATACCCGTCAGACGGCTGACCATACGGCTCGTACGTGCAATCTCGGACAGTTGCAGAGACGTTTTGGCCTGGAAAAATTCCTGTCTCGTCTCCAGCGCCATTGCGATTTCCTCAATAGCGGTATTTCCGGCGCGTTCACCAATACCGTTAATAGTTCCTTCAATCTGATCCGCCCCGTTCAGGATCGCAGCCAGTGTATTCGCCGTAGCCATTCCCAAGTCGTTGTGGCAATGTGCGCTTAATTGAATCTTTTCCACACCAACCACATTTTCCTTAATATGCTTGAAAATGTTGCCGTATTCATAAGGTGTCAAGTAACCCACGGTATCTGGAATATTGACGACAGACGCGCCTTCCTGTACAGCCATGGTGACCATTTCCACTACAAAATCAAGCTCTGTACGACCTGCATCCTCCAGGGAAAACTCTACCTTGGGCAAATATTTTAACCCGTAACGAATGGCTGAACGAGCGGTTTCCAATACCTGAGCCTTCTCCATCCGCAGCTTATGCTGACGGTGAATCGGAGAAGTTGCCAAAAAGATATGGATACATGGGTCCTGAGCTCCCTTAAGTGCCTCGCGGACCGCATCAATATCCTGTTCCCTCGCACGCGAAAGACCAATAACCGTTGAATTTTTGACAGCCTTGGCGACTGCATTGACAGCAGCCAGGTCACCCGGAGAAGCAGCCGGAAAGCCAGCTTCCATACGGTCGATACCCAGCTTTTCCAACTGGTAGGCGATCTCTACTTTCTCGCGGGTATTCAAGTTCACACCAGGTGACTGTTCTCCGTCTCTCAACGTTGTGTCAAATATATATATTTTGCGCAACGCAACGCACCTCCCTTAGGATAGAAGCATTAAATTACAATGCGGCTCACGCAATAAGCAGGGCCGCATTGTAAGATTACCTTATAAATGAATCATGTTTTCGAACTCGTTGTACAAAAAGATCTTATTTTTTGATCCAGTGCATCATTTCACGCAATTGTCCGCCCACCACTTCAATCGGATGGTTAGCTTCATTACGGCGAGTAGCCGTCAGGAATGCACGTCCGGATTGATTTTCAAGGATAAAGTCACGAGCAAATTTACCTTGTTGAATGTCAGTCAATACGTCTTTCATTGCTTTCTTCGTATCTTCTGTTACGATACGTGGTCCAGTTACATAGTCGCCATATTCCGCTGTGTTACTGATGGAATCGCGCATTGTTGCCAATCCGCCTTCATACATCAGGTCAACGATTAGCTTAAGCTCATGCAAGCATTCGAAGTAAGCCATCTCAGGAGCATATCCTGCTTCAGTCAACGTTTCAAAACCTGCTTTAACGAGTGCGCTCACGCCGCCACACAATACCGCTTGCTCACCGAACAGATCCGTTTCCGTTTCTTCACGGAAGGAGGTTTCGATCACGCCTGCACGTGTACAGCCAATACCCTTGGCATAAGCAAGACCGATTTCTTTCGCTTGACCTGTTGCATCCTGCTCGATTGCGATCAGACCCGGTACGCCAAAGCCTTCTACATAGGTACGACGTACCATATGACCTGGGGATTTTGGAGCAACCAGCAGTACATCGCTATCTTTAGGAGCAACGATTTGTCCGAAATGAACGTTGAAACCATGGGAGAATAAAAGAGCTGCGCCTTTTTTCAGGTTAGGTTCAATTTCATTTTTGTACACAGAAGCTTGTGTTTCATCCGGCAACAAAATTTGAACCACATCTGCACGGCTCGTTGCATCAGCCACGTTCAGAACTTCAAAACCGTCGTTTCTTGCAACATCTGCTGATTTACCTTCACGCAAACCGATAACAACATTCAGACCACTGTCACGCAAGTTTTGTGCTTGAGCATGTCCTTGGCTACCGTAACCGATAACGGCAACCGTTTTTCCTTTCAATACGCTGAGCTCTGCATCTTTTTCGTAGTACGTTGTAACTGCCATGGTTAATTTCCTCCTTTTAATTGGACCCTTCATAATGAGCGGGTACTCCAAGAGACTCTGCCTCGTTACCAAAACTTGAAAATCTCTTCGAGCCCCCGCTCTTATGAGGGCGGTTCTTTATTGATGTAATGCGCTATAAGCGGTAATTCGTTAAAGCTCCGTATTAAGCATTGCCACGTATCATGGCTGTAACCCCGGTTCGGGTCAGCTCACGAATACCATAAGGCTTCAATAACTCGATCATGGCATCAATTTTTTCGGTATCACCAATGACCTGAACAATCAAGCTCGTCGTTCCAACATCAACTACGGCTGCTCTGAACGTTTCCACGACGCCCATAATTTCTGGCCGCTGAGGTGGTTCTGCCTTCACCTTAATCATCGCCAATTCCCGCGCAACCATCGGCTTGGAGCTAAGATCAATAACCTTGATTACATCAACCAGCTTGTAAAGCTGCTTCTCGATCTGCTCCAGATTGTTCTTATCTCCTATGGTCACAATGACCATACGGGATAATCCAGCTTCCTCCGATTGACCCACGGTAATGCTCTCAATGTTAAAACCACGGCGACCGAACAGGCCGGACACACGCTGCAAAACGCCGGGATGATCATTTACCAGTACAGCAATGGTATTTTTAATCGTCATTTTACTCGTCCCCCATCAGCATTTGATCAATCGTCGAACCTTGCGTCACCATCGGATATACATTCTCTTCCTTGCTGACCACAAACTCGACAACGACCGGTCCGGGTGTATCAAGCGCCTCCTGCCAAGCCCGACGTGCCTCTTCCTTATTCGTAGCACGCAGTCCTTTTACGCCGTATGCCTCAGCCAGTTTCACAAAATCCGGGCTTCCGGCCAGATCAATATGGCTATAGCGATTGTCATAGATCAATTCCTGCCATTGTCGAACCATCCCCAGCACCTGATTGTTGATAATTACGATTTTGACCGGGATGTTATTGATTGCACAAATGGCCAGTTCCTGCGAACACATCTGCATACCGCCGTCTCCGTTAATGGAGATAACCAGTCTGTCGGGATTTGCCATCTGAGCGCCGATCGCGGAAGGGAAACCAAATCCCATCGTGCCCAGCCCACCGGATGTTACCCATGAGCGCGGCTGATTAAATTTATAATACTGCGCCGCCCACATTTGATGCTGACCCACGTCCGTCGTTACGATTGCGCCGCCTTTGGTCGTTTCATCCAGCAGCTCGACAACCCATTGTGGCTTAAGCACTGTATCCGAATCCTTATAAGAATAAGGCTTCTCATTTTTCCATTGTTGAATTTGCGCTCTCCATGCATCCGCTCGATTCGCGCGTTTCACATCCTGATTCAGCAATTCCAGTACCGCTTTCACATCGCCTACAATCGGAATGTCTGTCGGTACGTTTTTACCGATTTCAGCAGGATCGATATCAATATGGACGATTTTGGCGTGAGGAGCAAAGCCGTCCAGCTTGCCTGTCACCCGGTCATCAAAGCGGGCACCGATACAGATTAGCAAATCCGACTGTTGAATCGCCAGATTGGAGGTGTACGTTCCGTGCATCCCCGGCATTCCCGTCCACAGTTCATGACCACTTGGGAAACCGCCCAATCCCAGCAATGTTGTCGTAATCGGAATTTCCGTTTTGCGAACAAACTCGTAAAGTGCCTCATGTCCGCCGGAGTATACAACCCCGCCACCTGCCAGAATAAATGGGCGTTCCGCTTCAGCAATAGCCTGAGTCAGCTTGTCTAGCTGAATTTTGTTTGGCAATACCTTCGGGTTATAACCTCGCATGGTCACAGGTCCCGTTTGCGGAACAAATAGCGTTTGGGCTGCTGATATATCCTTCGGAATATCAATCAGTACCGGACCCTTGCGGCCCGTGTTGGCAATATGGAACGCCTCATGAATGATTCGCGGCAGATCCTCTACATCTCTTACCAGATAGCTGTGCTTCGTAATCGGCATCGTGATTCCCGTGATATCAGCTTCCTGGAAAGCGTCCGTGCCGATCAGGGAGGATATAACGTTGCCTGTGATGACCACTAACGGCACCGAATCCATAAAAGCCGTCGCAATGCCGGTTACCAAGTTGGTTGCTCCAGGTCCGGAAGTCGCGATACAGACGCCGACTTTACCGCTGGCACGTGCGTAACCATCTGCCGCATGAATGGCTCCCTGCTCGTGACGGGTGAGGACATGCTTGAAATCCTCAAAGCCGTACATGGCATCATAAATGTAAAGCACTGCACCACCGGGGTATCCGAAGACACAATCTACTCCCTCCAGCAACAGGCTACGAAGCAAAATTTCCGAACCTGTAATCACTTCAGGTTTCATCCACTTTTCACGTAATTCATCGGTTGACCGAACTTCAGGAATTTGTGCACTCATTGGTCATCCTCCTTTACAAAATTTACATACATCTGACATTTGTAAAAACAAAAAAACCTTCCATCCCTAGAACAGACTTGCTGTTACTGAGGGACGAAAGGCTGTAGCTTCCGTGGTACCACCCGTGTTTGCCCGATATTTCGCAATATCGAACCTTGGCAGGTACAGAAATCACAAAGGATCTCCATATCTGGCGTCTGTAACGTAGACCGTACGATTTTCCCTAATAGGTGATTCAGCACACCGCTAAATATCATCGGGCCCAAATACTTTTCAGGAAAACAGCTCCAAGGTGAGCTCGTTAAAAAGGGATTTTGGTGAAGCTTGCAGCTAATGCCTCACTCTCTGAACAAAAGAGCCCTAATCACTTCGTCCTTTTCATTGCCGTTGAGTTCATGTCATTCTTTCAAATGTTTAGACACATTATATGTCCCCCATCTGGGATAGTCAATACCCAGATTTCATAAAAATTTTTGTTTTTTCTCCAGGGTACCTCTGAGTCGCACGCTTCCATGAGGTATCCGCATATTATAAAAAAGACCACACGGCGAGACTGTGCGCACCTCCAAAGCTGCGTCTTGCCTTGCTAAAAGGGTGGAAAAGGAGGCCCGCTTATGATCCGCAAACGCAGCGCTCAGGATGACCGCATGATCCTTCGACTGATCGAGCAAGAGCTTGTTCCCCTATCGCATTTAAGCACACAAGAAATGGATCAAATTCGTAAAGAATTACCCCGGCGCTTAAACCGGGGCATCACTTTTGTCGCTTGCAGGCCGGATAATGCGCAGCCTGTCGGCTTCATTCATGTTATGCTGCATGGAGAGCTGCTGTATATTGATTTGATTGCAATCTCTTCGTCTCATCAAGGCCAGCGCTACGGGAAAAAACTGCTGGAGCATGCCGAGCAATACGGACGTCTACGACGCTGCAAGCGGGCAAAAGTCATGGTAGACGAAGACAACATCCGTGGAATCCGCTTTTATCTGCGTAACCATTATCAAATGCTACGATACGTCTCCCTGAGCCGATGCCATGAACTTGAAAAGGCATTGTGAAAGAGTGCCTCCTACAGCTCATCATTCCAATATCCTAGAATAAATTGGGGTAAAACGGATAACCTTCTCCGGGGTATCCCCCATCTGTATATGGGCCGTACTGAGGTCCACCGTATCCCGGCCCCCCATAACCTGGTCCGTAGCCGCCATAACCACCACCATAACCACCAACGTAAGGAGCTGTGCCGATGGCAAGCAAATCGAACAGCACCAAGGGAATAATTGCCTTTGTCTTTACCTTTTTCTTGCGATTGGGCTGAAGAATCAGTCGGTTACCCGAAATGCGAATCAGCTTGCCGCTGACCTGGGAACCATCCTTGCGAGTAGCCAGAATGACTTTGCCGACAAGCTTCTCCACCTGCTTTCTGGTTACTGCCTGTTTCATCGTATTTCCTCCTTCTTTCTCAACGGATGGACAGATTGAACGGCTCCTTGATAGCTTACCGCCACCACAAAACAGACTGGAGCTGACAGGGGCCGAGCGTTCGTCCAATCTGCATAGCACAGTCTATTCCATCCATGCCAGAAGCGTATGTTTGAATGCCTGCACAACCTAAAAAAATCCGGCACCTGCGAATGCAGATACCGGATTTGCGAACAAATGCAATTTTCAGATTTCAAGACAACAGCTTTTAACTGCCCGTGTAAAATTAGCGCTTGCTTGGATCATAGAGCTGACCCAAAGCAGCGGGAGCACGCGAGCGCCCTACAGCCACTACCAGCACAATAATCGTCAGGAGATACGGCAGCATAAAAATAATTTCCTGGGGAATACTTTGCGACCATGCGAACAACTGCACATAGTTGCGAATGGCTTGAGAAAATCCAAAAAACACAGCTGCGCCAAAAGCGCCGAGCGGGTTCCATTTTCCGAAAATCATAGCGGCAATGGCAATATATCCTTGACCAGATACCGTATTATGCGAAAACATATTTGTCGTCGTCAAGGTGATCGTAGCTCCGCCAATACCAGCCAACGCGCCGCTGATCATGACCCCGATATAACGCAGGCGATTTACCTTGATACCAACGGTATCCGCAGCGCCCGGATGCTCTCCCACAGAACGCAAACGCAAGCCGAACGGCGTTTTATACAATGTAAAATATCCAATAATGACTAATAATATGGCCAAATAGGTCGTTGGATAGGCTTGGAAAAAGGCTTTTCCTAAAATCGGAATATCTACTAGATAGGGAATGGATATTTCGCTAAACCCCTGAATTCGCCCAGTATCGCCATCACCCTCAAATAAAAGCTTAACCATGTATAGCGTACTGCCTGCCGCCAAAAAGTTGATAACAATCCCGCTAATGACCTGATCGGCTTTAAACGTAATCGAGGCTACAGCATGAATCAGCGAAACCAGAATGCCGAATACCGCCGCCGACAGCACACCTACCCAAGCGGCAGAGGTTCCCCCCAGCCCTGCTTGTTCCGCATAAAATCCGCCTACACCCGCCGCAAACGCCCCGAACACCATAAGACCTTCCAGCCCAAGGTTCGTCACACCGGATTTTTCCGAAAAAACTCCGCCGAGAGACGCAAATATAATCGCCGTCGCAAAAACGAGCGTTGTATGGATTAATTCACCAAGTGTTAACCAACTCATTTTACAACACCTTCTCTTTCTTCCGCTTGGAGTAGAGCGGCTTCACAACCCAACGTACAATTCCCTGAGCTGCAATAAAGAAAATAATCGAGCCGATGACAATCCGAATAATTTCGGGCGGCACATCCGCGCTAAAGCTCATCCCCGCAGAACCATACGTAAGCGTTCCGAACAAAACAGAGCCAAGCAGCACACCGAACGGATTATTCATCCCAATGAGCGCCACCGCGATACCATCAAAGCCGGTTCCCGGCGATCCTGCCATGACGGATTGATAATGGAATACCCCCAGCACTTCAAAGGCACCCGCCAGTCCGGCAAAAACACCACTAATGAACATCGCTTTTACGATGTTGCGATTCACATTCATACCTGCATAGCGGGATGCGTCCTGATTAAATCCGACAGCACGCAGTTCGTAGCCCTGCTTGGTTTTCCACATGAAAATATAGAAAAATACCGCCGCCAGCACAGCAATGACCGTCCCCCAATGAACCCGAGCATTTCCCATCATCTGTGACAGCCATTCAATCGAAATCGAAGCGGAAGGCTGAATATCCACGGAACGATTTTCACCCTGCAGGAGTGCAAACTGGTTAATCACCAGGTTAGCCAAATACAGACCAATCCAGTTCATCATAATACAGGTGATAACCTCATTAACGCCACGCTTGGCCTTCAAATAGCCAGCAATTGCAGCCCATAGACCACCGAATACCGCCCCGGCAATGATCGCCAGCGGCGCATGTATAATAGCAGGCAGTCCATGCAGTTTGATGCCCACAATCGAAGCAGCCGTCATACCCACCAGAAATTGACCTTCACCGCCGATGTTAAACAATCCGGCACGAGCCGCAAAAGCAAATGCCAATCCCGTCAAAATCAGTGGAGTCATTTCACGGATAGCCTCACCAAAGTTGTATGAGTCTCCGTACACACGGCTAAATAGTGCAGAATACGCAACAATGGGATCGTAGCCGCCAATCAGCATCACGACAGCACCCAGAAGAAGACCCAAAATAATAGAGACCAGCGCCAGAACAAAGGAGTCTTTTGTAAATATTTTCAATAGGTTAGCCATTCTCTACTCCTTTCTTCACTGCACTTCCGGCCATCATCAGTCCCAATTCCTGATCATTCGTTTCTTCCGGCAGCACTTCCCCAACAATCTTGCCTTCATAAATGACAGCAATACGGTCGGATACATTCATAATTTCATCCAGCTCAAAGGAAATGAGCAATACTGCTTTACCTTGATCCCGCTGGGCAATCAGTTGTTTCTGGACAAACTCAATCGCTCCAACATCCAACCCACGTGTAGGCTGGGCCGCAATGAGCAGGTCAGGGTTTTTATCGATTTCACGCGCAATGATTGCCTTTTGCTGATTACCGCCGGATAACGCTCTTGCCTTGGTATGAATATCCGGTGTTCTCACATCAAATTTCTCAATGAGACTTTTCGCCTGCTTATCAATAGCCTCTTTGTTCAAAAAGCCGTTTTTACTGTAAGGAGCCTGATAGTACGTCTCCAGAACCATGTTTTCGCTCATGGAAAAATCGAGTACCAACCCGTGCTTATGGCGGTCCTCCGGGATATGCGAAACGCCTGCCTCTGAAATTTTACGTGGTGACTGATTCGTCATTTCTTGTCCGAGCAATCGGATGTGCCCGCCATCGACCTTACGTAAACCAGTCAAAGCTTCAATTAGCTCACTCTGTCCATTGCCATCTACTCCGGCGATTCCTAAAATCTCACCTGCCTTGACTTGCAGGTTCAGCTCATTCAGAACACTAATGCCATCCTTGTTTTTAGAGACCACATGGCTCATTTCCAGAACGGTTTGCCCCGGCTGGGCAGCCTGCTTGTCCACTTTAAAGGACACACGGCGGCCTACCATTTTCTCCGCCAGATCATTTGGAGTCGTTTCCGATGTTTTGACCGTATCAATGACCTGACCCCGACGAATAATCGTAACTGTATCTGCAATTTGCATGATTTCTTTAAGTTTATGAGTGATAAGAATAATGGACTTGCCTTCAGCTACCAGACGCTTCATAATGTCCAGCAGCTCAATGATTTCCTGTGGAGTCAACACCGCTGTTGGCTCGTCGAAAATCAGGATATCTGCGCCACGGTAGAGCGTTTTGATAATTTCCACACGCTGCTGCATGCCGACAGATATATCTTCAATTTTGGCATTCGGATTCACCTGAAGGCCGTACTGCTCAGACAACCGCTGTACTTCGGCAGCAGCCTTTTTATAATTGATTTTCAGACCTTTGCGTGGCTCCGAGCCCAGGACAATATTTTCGGTTACAGTAAACGGCTGCACAAGCTTAAAATGCTGATGCACCATGCCAATCCCCAGATCAATCGCCTTATTGGGGCTATCAATCTGTACTGGTTTCCCACCGATTTCTATCGATCCTTCATCCGGCTGATACAGTCCGAAAAGAATATTCATAAGCGTAGATTTACCCGCACCATTCTCACCCAAAAGGGCATGAATTTCTCCCTTATGCAGCTTGATGCTGATGGAGTCGTTGGCAACGATGCCGGGGAATCGTTTTGTAATTTGCTTTAACTCAACGACGGGGGTCGCTGCATCCATGAGATCACCCTTATATACTTTATAGTATGTGCTCCAATGAGCTGATTTACCGTTATGATCTGTATAACTCCAGACGTAAGAACAAGGCTAGTCTTGTGAACCAGCCTTGTCGCCACCCTTATTTATCTTGCAAGCCAAATCTTATTTCGAAGGAACTGTAATTTCGCCCTTAATAATTTTTTGCTTGTATTGTTCTACGAGATCAAGCACGTCTTTAGGAACGTTTTTACTGGATGTATCCGCCAAGCCAATTCCGTTATCTTTCAGAGCCAGCGTTTCGATACCGCCCTTAAATTTACCGTCGATAACTTCCTGGGATACGCGTTTTACGGCTTCATCCACACGTTTGACCATTGAAGTCAACGTTACGTCATCACCAAACTCAAGCGATTGGTCTTTATCTACACCGATAACCCATACTTGCTGACCTTGTTGCTTCCGTGCGAGCGCTTCGTTAAATACGCCTGTACCTGATCCGCCAGCTGCGTGGAAAATAATGTCCGCACCGCTGTTGTAGATCGTTGCAGCTGCTGCTTTACCCAGATCCGGCTTATCAAACGCACCTGTGTAGTTTACTTCCAATTTTGCATTTGGATTTACTGCTTTAATACCCGCTTCGAAGCCTTTTTCAAAACGTTTGATCAGCGGGCTATCTTGTCCACCCACAAAACCGATTTTGTTTGTTTTGGTGAGTTTACCAGCTACAACCCCCACCAGGAAGGAACCTTCATTTTCAGCAAAAACAACCGATTTTACATTAGGCGCATCTACGACACTGTCGATGATCGCCAGATTTTTGTCCGGGTTGTCTTTCGCTACTTGTCCAATCGCATTCGCCAGATTAAAACCAATACCCCAAGTCAGGTTAAAACCGCCCTTAACAAATTGGTTCAGGTTAGGAATATAATCTTGATCCGATTTACTTTGCAAGTATTTAGCCTTGGTGCCTGTTTCTTTTTCAATGGCTTGCAATGCTTCCCATGCAGATTGGTTAAACGACTTGTCGTTTACTCCACCTACATCTGTAACCATGCCGATTTGGACATTGGATGTTTTGGCAGAACCACCTGCGTCTCCGCCACTTGCATTGGACGCGCCTTGATTTTTGTTACCGCAGCCTGCGAGAATGACTGAGATCGCTAGCAGCATAACCAAAGACATACTGAACATTTTCTTCATGCTGATACTGTTCCCCCTTAGTGTTAGATCCCTGGACTGTCTCTTTTCTCTGAAAATAGACACGTCATACATGCCATTTACTGTCGAGACAGATCGTACAGAAGACTTACTTTAGAGATTATACAATTATGATCGACTAAAATCTAGATGATTAATAACCTTGGGTCAATTTTTTTTGAAATCCTATCAATGTAAGCGCTATACCTATTGCAAAACCCATACATTCTGTCATCACACGTCATGTTTATTCGTATTTTGAATAATTTGGGCCTTTTCATTTCGTTAAGTATGTACAAAAAAAGGCATCCCTAAACAGCATACTGCTCGGGATACCTTTTCAACCACTTTCGCGGTTTCCACGCCTTCATTTCAATAATTAAGCGTTGATTTTGCCTTTAGCAACAGTTGCCAAAGAGTTGAACGCATTGATATCGTTGACTGCAAGATCAGCCAAGATTTTGCGGTTAATGTCCACACCAGCCAATTTCAGGCCGTGCATCAGTTTGCTGTAAGACAAACCGTTCAAACGAGCTGCTGCATTGATACGCACGATCCACAGTCTGCGGAAGTTACGTTTCGTCTGACGACGGTCACGGTATGCGTAAACAAGCGATTTCATTACCTGCTCATTAGCTGTTTTAAAAATGCGGTGTTTGGAACCAAAATAACCTTTAGCAAGCTTCAATACTTTTTTATGACGACGACGAACGACGAATCCGCCCTTTACTCTTGCCATATCAAAAGACCTCCCAAATAATGTTTATGCTTAATTCATTGCCGTGCTGTGTGCTATTTCAGGTTAGCAAGACCTTGTTTCAGACGCTTAACGTCCCCAGGTGCCATCTCAGGGTTAGTACCCAGAACGCGTTTTGCACGTTTGGATTTGTGGGAAAGCAAGTGATTTTTGTAAGCTTTGTAACGCATTACTTTACCCGTACCGGTAATCTTGAAGCGGCCTTTAAGGCTGCTATGTGTTTTCATTTTAGGCATTGAACTTCCTCCTTAATTTGTCATTGACTCTTTGGAGCCAATATCATAATCATGCTGCGTCCTTCGAGCTTGGGTTGGCGCTCCACGGTACAAAGATCAGCAACTTCTACTTTCACACGTTCGAGAATTTTTTGACCCACGTTAGCATGGGTAATTTCCCGACCGCGGAAACGAACGGAGCATTTCACCTTGTCCCCTTCATTCAGGAACTTCACCACATTGCGAAACTTGGTCTGGTAGTCATGCTCCTCGATGTTGGAACGGAACCATACCTCTTTGATGTCAACGATCTTCTGGTTTTTACGGGCTTCCTTTTCTTTCTTCTGTTGCTCATAGCGGAATTTTCCGTAATCCATAATCCGACACACGGGCGGCTTCGCTTGAGGCGCCACGTTCACGAGATCCAAGTTTGCGTCAATCGCCATTTGCAGAGCTTCACGAGTCGGTGTAATCCCGATTTGTTCCCCGTTAGCACCAACCAGACGTACTTCTCTCACCCGAATCTCATCATTGATCATATGTTCCTTACTAATAACCCTCCACCTCCAGAACCTGTTATTGTTGTATTGTGTTAAAGCACAAAAAAGGGATGACGACTATACAGCCGACATCCCTGTCTGATACTCAATTCATCATGAAAGTTCAATTCACAAATCATTGGATCAAGACCAGCCGGCAATACCGGACAGGTGAGAAGTCGGACCTTCTACTTGTTAATCCATACTTTTCATTTAACATACTTGAACATCATATCACGCAACTCTCCAGAGTGTCAACACATTTATTCAAAACGGTCGACACTTGGGGTCTGCGATACACTAAATTCCTAATCTGTATTAGCCCTGCTTGCTTTGAACTTCTTCCAGCCGAACGACACGCGTATGCTGGGTGTGGCTCCATTGCTTGTTGTTTTGCGTAAAGAACGCATAGAACGTAATCGGATACCACGAAATCAGATAGACAGGGAACAGCAGCAAATAAAGATATACTTTTTTGAACGTGACCTTTTCCAGGATCATTGCGATCAAAAAGGTGGTAATATTCAGACCAACAGCTATAACACCGGTCCAAGCCGGGAATTGTACATAGATATTTTCGATATTAGGTCCACCAAATAACGCAATGTCTACCCACATCGCTACTGTCATCAAGAAGGTAAGCAGTACGATATACACGTTTAGACCATAAAGAGCCATATCGAATTTGATCAGGCTTCTATGCTTGATGCTCTGCCACAGCAACGGGAAGAAATAACGGCGAGCGACTGTAAAGTGACCCTGCATCCACCGCAGACGTTGTCTGGAGGAAGCTTTAAAAGTCAATGGCTTCTCGTCATATACCTTGGCATCATAATTAAATCTTGGATATACGTTGCGTTGTGTACAGCGCATGGTGAACTCCAAATCCTCTACCAGACTCGTCGCACCCCAACCCATTTCCTTGAGCAGATTCGTTTCAAAGCACATGCCTGTACCACCAAGGAAGTTAGCCATGTTCAGGTTGTGACGTGACAACTGCCACAAACGGTTGATGTACCAGTAAGATACCCCGTATGCAGCAGTAATCCATGAATCCTCAGGATTCTTCGTATCAATGTACCCCTGAATAACACGGGCACCTGTGCACAAATCGTTGTTCATTTCACTCAAGAAATTCGTATGTGCCAAATTGTCAGCATCGAACATGACAATCGCATCATATTGACGTGGCATAGCCCACAACTCCTTGAGCATCCACTCAATGGCATAGCCTTTACCACGCAGATTCGGATTCGTACGTTCACAAGCATTCATGCCGTGAGCGCGAACGATGTCCGCCGTCTTGTCCGTGCAGTTATCACAAATAACGAATACATCGTACAGTTCCTTTGGATAATCAAGTTGCTTCAAGTTCTCCATCAATGCTCCAACAACCTGTTCCTCGTTGTGGGCAGCGACCAAAATGGCAAATGATTTTTCCGGAGCTGCATGCTCTTTTCTTTTTTTGCGAACCAGACCGAACAAGGAGAATGCGAACTGATAGACCGCGATCAGCGCCAGTATAACCTGGAGCGTCACGAAAATGGCGTCTAACATAATCTCTTGTTACCCCCTTTTTTTATACCCCTTTAAAAATCTTGCGTTTGTTTGTTTTCTATCTGTGTAGCGCAAGTTGCGGCGCTTTGCGCGCCTTTTTTTTAGTTTTTGACCCGACCCTTGCTTTTTTCATTAGCTGTGCGCAGCCCCCTTTTGGCTGACACAGGAATGCCATTACGATTTTCGTTGGTTTTCAATCTTTTGTCAAAGCCTTTAAACTGGTCTCAGCAGCAAAAAAACACGACTAACTCCCGTTTAAACCATGAATGCGAGGCTGAGCCTTTCATTCATGACGGTAGGTCTTATTTTCATCCATTTGCTAACTTTTTATTTCTTTAGTCCCTCCTTTTTGTGGGCCATTTAACAGCCACTTCTAAATACTTTATCGTATTAGACGGATGAACGCAAAGAAAGTTATACAATTTAACTTATATTCCATTAACATTTTTGTGTAGAATTGAACCAGACAAGTGGTGATTCTTGAAATGAGCAGCGTTTAAAAATATGATGAGAGCAAGAGAATAATTACTTATCGCCTGATTCTGTCCAAGTGATTCAAAATATTTGCCGACCAACCCGGCACGGCAACCGGAGGAAACCAAATGCAACGTCTAGTCGTAAAGCTTGTAAATCTGGAGAAGCAGTTGTTCAAATGGATCAACGGGCGCTTACACAATCGTTTTTTGAACTTCTGGCTTTATTATCTTACACATCTGGGTGGGGCAACCTTTACAATCACCTCCACACTGCTTGTATGGCTGCTCGCTCCGCTTCCATGGAAGGAATCCGGTATGAAGGGGGCTATCGCGCTCGGAGTCAGCCACATCCCTGTAGCCATCGCCAAGAAGCTGTACCCGCGGATTCGTCCGTACCTGGCACTGCCAGATACGAATACTTTCCGTAATCCCCTGTCGGATCATTCTTTTCCTTCAGGGCATACAACCGCAATTTTTTCAGTGACCGTCCCTTTTATGTTACAGTCGCCCATACTTACACTTCTTTTGCTGCCTGTCGCACTGATTGTGGGATTTTCAAGAATTTACTTGGGGCTCCACTATCCTACGGACGTACTCGCAGGAGCGGTCATCGGCACATCTGCGGCAATAGGGACGGTTGCATTCTGGCCTTAAAGCCGATATGGTATGATTGAGAACATCCCAGCAGGAACAGGTGAAATGAGAGTGGCTAAAAAACGAGTGTTATTATTATCGGAAGGTTTCGGTGCCGGACATACTCAAGCTGCGTACGCGCTCTCAAGCAGTTTGCGCAAGCTTTCTCCGAATGTGCAGACCAGAGTGCTGGAATTGGGGAGCTTTTTGAATCCGAGAATGGCTCCACTCATTATTACAGCGTACAAGAAGACTATCATATCGCAGCCTCGCCTGATCGGAATGGTTTACCGTCATCAGTATAAAAAATCATTAAACCGTCTTACAACGCTCGCTTTGCATCGTCTGTTCTACACGCAGACCCGTAACATTCTCCGGCAGCTTCGTCCTGATTTGGTGGTATGCACTCATCCCATCCCAAGTGCGGTGATTTCACGTTTGAAGCGCTTGGGCGTACATGTCCCGCTTTGTACCGTCATTACAGATTACGATGCGCATGGAACATGGATCAGTCCCGAGGTTGACCGCTACTTTGTATCTACGCCTGAGGTCATGCGCAAATTGCGCGTACGTGGAGTGCCTATGTCGAAAATTCAAGTCACGGGTATTCCGGTTCATCCAAATTTCTGGGAGCATCCGGGGCACGACGAAATACGGGACCAATTCGGTCTTAAGCCGATACCCACCGTGCTCGTTATGGGCGGCGGCTGGGGTCTGATGAACGATGAAGTCATTCATCGCTCGCTTACCCATTGGAGAGAAAACATTCAATTTATTTTTTGTCTGGGTCATAATGATAAAATTCGTCGTAAAATGCAGATGGACCCCCGCTTCGATCATCCGAATATTCATATTTTCGGGTTTACGCGGGAAATCGACAAATTAATGGAGGTATCGAATCTGCTTATTACCAAGCCCGGCGGAATGACATGCACCGAGGGGCTGGCAAAAGGGATTCCGATGTTGTTTCACAAACCTCTCCCCGGACAGGAAGAAGAAAATTGCCAATACTTTACGGCTCAAGGCTTCGGAGAACCGATTACTTCGCTGGATGTTGTCGTTAAATGGATGAACCGGCTGCTACACGAATTTCCGGAAATCGTTCGCAAGCGACAGGATCACGTTCATAATGTAGCGCGATATTATCCTCTTCAGAGTGCACAAAGTATTTTGGATATACTGGAACCAAACAGGGTGCTTTCCTAAAAAGGAAGCACCCTGTTTTATAATTATTATTTTCCATACTTCTCAAGGCGGATTTTCTCATACTGTTCCAATGCATCTTGGCCGATCAGCACCTCGACACGATGGATGTTCATACCTTTGCCCATAAATTTATTTTCATATTCGGTCATGACATGCTCTTCATTGATACCATCACGATGAAGGTTCAACGATATATTCGTCATTTGCAGACCACTATCAGTAAACGAATTCAGTGAGAACTCAAACAGCGTCTCCGAATCGGTTTTGAAATGAATTTGCCCCTTGCTGTTCAAAAGCTGACGGTACTTGTCCAAAAAGCGCGGATGCGTCAAACGACGACGCGCGTGTTTGGCTTTAGGCCACGGATCGCTAAAATTCAAATAAATGCGTTCAATTTCCCCAGGTTCAAAAACATTTTCAATCTGTTCAATGTTCGCCAGCGCCAATTTGATATTAGGCGGCGTATCCACCTCTGTATCACTCCAGGCCAGACGTGACTTTTCTGCTGCACGACGCACCAGCTCGTCGTACATATCAAAGCCAATATAGTTGATTTCCGGATTCCGATAGCTCATTTGGCTGATAAACCGACCTTTGCCCATGCCGAACTCCACATGAATCGGACGATCATTGCCAAAAAGCTGCTGCCACTTTCCTTTATACTGTCCCGGCTCCAAGATGACCAGGTCCTGCTGTTCTTCCAGACTTTCCCGTATTCCTTTTCTTCCGCGTAAACGCATGTTACTCCTCCATATGCTCTGTTATCAAGGAAAAAGGAATTTCACCCCCGCTTGAAGATACGGAAATGAAATTCCTTTTTCAATATATTTGGATTGGGGTCCAACTAATTTAATTGTTCATAGTCTACCCCATCAGCAGGTGAAAAATCAATCGTCTTTTGGCAAGCGGCTCTGATTTTTTGACGTGCGGCCGTTCCAATCTGGCGGTCCTGCCCAAAACGGACACCAGTTAGCGCCAATGCCTCATCAAAGGTTAACTCAACAGTAACTTTATCCATACGCGTTTTATCCTGCGTACTCATAAAAGATCACCTCACGGGTTATTAGTGATGGAACCGACGTGCATTTACCCTAAAGCAGGCGATAGAAGCAGCACAGCTGCCCTGAAAAATAATCATTAGCCGATGGTTAACTTTTATTTTCAGGATCGAAAACAGTCCTTTTGTAATATGTCTGGTACCGCTTACAATATAACACATGGTGTAACCTTTTTCAATCCTGAATCCAATAAAATCCGCACTTTCTCCTGCCTTTCGCTATCAAGTGATTCCCAATTCCGACTGATTTTTGTTACAATAGGGTGATCGCAAAAAAAGGAGTACACCCATGAAAACAGATCTGTTGCCTGCTCCTCTCCTATGGGGAGATAAACGGTTCCATACGTGGAATCACGAAATGCGCGAGCAATTTCAAAATAAAGTGTTTAAAGTCATGCTGGATGCGGGTTTTACCTGTCCGAACCGGGATGGTTCAATTGCCAAAGGAGGCTGCACCTTTTGCAGCGCACGGGGATCTGGTGATTTTGCAGGACGCCGCCGGGACGATCTGGTCACCCAATTCAATACGATTCGGGACCGACAGCATCTAAAATGGCCAAATGCCAAATATATCGGCTATTTTCAAGCCTATACGAATACGTATGCCCCGGTTGAGGAGCTGCGCGAATACTTCGAGGTGATTCTGGAGCAGCCCGGCGTTGTCGGCCTTTCCATTGCTACACGTCCCGATTGCCTGCCTGACGATGTAGTGGATTACCTTGCCGAGCTGAACGAGCGCACATACCTGTGGATCGAAATGGGCCTGCAAACTGTCCATGAATCCACCTCGGAGCTGATTAACCGCGCGCATGACACTCAATGCTACCTGGATGCGGTGGAAAAGCTGCGCAAGCGCAATATCCGCGTGTGCGCGCACATTATTTACGGACTGCCGCAGGAAACGCATGAAATGATGCTGGACACAGGTCGCGCAGTGGCGGCTATGGATGTGCAGGGCATCAAAATCCACCTGCTGCATCTCATGCGCAAAACGCCGATGGTCAAGCAGTATGAAGCCGGGTTGCTACGCTTTCTGGAAAAGGATGAATACGTCAAGCTGATCGTCGATACGCTGGAATTTTTGCCGCCCGAAATGATCGTTCATCGGTTGACCGGGGATGCACCACGCGATTTGCTGATGGGGCCGATGTGGTCGCTCAAAAAATGGGAAGTACTTAATGCCATTGACGATGAGCTAAAATCGCGTGAAACGTGGCAAGGTAAGTATTGGAGGCAGTCTTAAATGGGCTTCCTGTCCGTTCTGAGTTACGCACATCAATTGGTAGCTGCGCGAGTCCAGCCGGGCGATACCGCTATAGATGCCACAGTTGGCACTGGAGCGGATACGCTTTTCCTGGCTAAGGCTGCCGGAAGACGGGGACGAATCTACGGCTTCGATATCCAGCAGGAGGCGTTGCAACTCGCTCGTCGTCGGCTTGACGAAGACGAATCAACCTCACTGGCGGAGGTGTCGCTGCTGCACCAAGGCCATGAGAAGATGCGGAAGGCCATTCCCGACAAGCTGCATGGCAAAGTCGCTGCGGTCATGTTTAACCTCGGCTACTTGCCCTCCGAGGGCGCTGACCCGTCTGTTATCACGCATACGGACAGCACGCTCACCGCTCTTGATGCGGCAATGTATCTGCTACGCCCTCGCGGTATTCTGACCGCCGTACTGTATCCGGGGCACGCCGGGGGTGGCGAGGAAGCGGAAGCTGTCCTTCAATGGGCTTCCGCCCTCCCGGTATCCAGCGGTCAAAGCATTATTTATCGCCAACTACAGCGAGCCGCTTCGCCCTACATAGTAGCGGTTGAAAAAAAATAATATCTGCTTTTTTATTGCACATTCAGGTTATGAGCGGCTTTTTTTAGTCGCCTTACATATATCTTTTTTGATCGTCGTACGGGCTATTCATCCCAGTTTTATTGCCCCAACGGCACGTTTCTGTTTTCCCTATTCTGTTAGGTCGCACTCATTACTCATTATGGAGGAGAGAAATTATGCTAAAGCCATACCCGCTGCAATTTCAACCTGAGTTCAAAGAGAGAGTTTGGGGAGGACGAGCCTTGGAACAATTCGGTTTGACCCCGCCGGAAGGACATATTGGCGAAGGATGGATGATTGCCGATCATCCAAATGGAACCACAACGGTCATCAATGGCGAGCTGGCTGGCAAAGGACTGGATGAAATTCGCGAAACCTACGGGCAGGACTGGCTCGGGGCCAAGGGCGTATCGGAAAAAGGCGGACGTTTTCCGCTTCTGATCAAGCTGCTGGATTGCAATGACGATCTGTCCGTGCAAGTGCATCCGACAGATGATTATGCAGGACTTCCAGCCGGAGAGCTGGGAAAAACCGAAATGTGGTACGTGCTTGATGCCAAGCCGGATGCTAAAATTATTTACGGTCTGACCGAGGGCGTGACCCGGGACAGCCTGCGTACCGCTCTTGAAAGCGGAGACATCCTGGGCAGCTTGCGACAGGTTCATGTCGAGGCTGGCGACACATTCTTCATCCCTGCTGGAACCGTACATGCGCTGTGTGCAGGCGTTGTTGTTGCTGAAATTCAGCAAAATTCAGATACCACCTATCGGTTATATGACTACAACCGTCCTGGTCTGGATGGCAAGCCCCGTGAGCTGCATATCGAGGACTCCCTCAATGTGACCTCTTACGAGGGGGCTGGTGCAACAACGATGAAGACAGGTGATTTGCAGCCGGGTGAATGGCTTCAACTCGCAGCCTGTGAGTATTTTGTCGTGGAAAAGGGTATCGTAGAGGGAAGCTGGACGCTTTCCACAACCGATGACAGCTTTACCATTCTCGTGATTTGCGAAGGTAGCGGTTCATTAACGTGGGACAATCATTCGGCCTCTCTCTCCTGCAAAGCCGGAGATTGCTTTCTGTTACCCGCCAATCTGGGCGGGTACACGCTGAATGACGGAATGACTGTCCTTAGATCTTATCTTCCTTAAAGCTTAAAGGGTGTGTTGTCTAATCATGCGGGAATATACCTTCACCATCGCTGAAAATGACGGAACGGAGCTTTTTGCCTACCGCTGGCTACCGGATGAGCATACGCCCGTGCGGGGAATCGTTCAGATTTCGCACGGGATGTGCGAGACGTCCCACCGCTATATTCGCTTGGCTGAGAAACTTACAGCTTCCGGCTACGGTGTATATGCCAACGATCATATCGGCCACGGACGTACCGCTGGTGATCCAGATAAGCTTGGCATGCCGGGAGCGGATGCATTCAAACGAATGGCAAGCGGTATGCTGGAGCTGGGCGAAATTGCGGCCAAGGAGTTTCCGGATCGGCCTCGTTTTTTGCTCGGTCATAGTATGGGGTCCTTTTTAACCCAAAAAATCATGTATGATGACAGGCAACAGTATCACGGGTTTATTTTATCGGGAACGAACGGGCGGCGCGGTCTGCTGAAACTCGGAGAGCAAGTTGCCCTGCTGCAAGCCAAACTGCAAGGAATGGATCACCGCAGCATACTGCTCAACGCTATGGTCTTCGGCGGATTTAATCGGGCCTTTCGTCCGGTGCGGACGGCGTTCGACTGGCTATCCCGCGATCCCGAGGAAGTAGATCAATTCGTGCATGATCCGTTATGCGGAGCCATCTGCACGACAGGCTTTTTTCTGGATTTTTTCCGGCTTTTGCAGGAAATCCATTGGCCCTCCTCACTCGAAAAAATCAATTCCAAACTGCCAGTCTATATTTTTGCCGGGGACCGTGATCCGGTGGGGTTGTTCGGTAAAGGTGTTCTGTCGCTGGTGGATATGTACCGAAGTTTGAAGCTTCAGGATGTAGAATATCGTCTCTATCCTGACGGCCGACATGAGATGCTGCATGAAACGAACCGCAACGAGGTCATGAACGATATCGTGGATTGGCTGGATCGTCATGTCAACACAGCAGCGACCTCCGTTTCTGTTTTGTCTGGAGGCTCTGAGACATCCGGTTGATCCGCTTTGTCCAGGTCATCCTCGCTGGAATAAAAAAGGAACCTTCAAACCACGATTACAGTGGACTTGAAGGTTTCTTTTTTGTGTTTAATTTTTACTTTGAGGTTATGTTCAAAATTACCATGCATTCCGTTCTCTTAGGGAAGTAATATGAGCTATATGATGTTTGCCATGCCAGGCATAGATGCCGATGTTTCGTTCTAGGCGAATCGTCTGACCTGATTCCGGATGGATAAACGTTCGGTGTAATTGATCATCCCCCAGCGAACGCAACACAACCACCCACCGTTCATGCAGCCCTTCCAGCAATTGCAGAGAAGGCTCGAGCGGAAGCTCCCTTGCATCCGGTATTTCGGCCCAACGTCCCTCATCATATGGCTTAATCGTGGGTGTATCCTCTGTTAGCGCCAGCTTGAAGCGAACATAACTGTTCATATGGCTGTCTGCCAGATGATGAACAACCTGCCGAACCGTCCAGCCGCCTTCGCGATAAGACGTGTTCAACTGTTGTTCATCCAGCCCTTCCACCGCCTGACGAAGCTGAGAAGGCAGTTCAGCAATATCTTGAGTCCATGCCACAAGCTGTTCTTCTGTAATCGTATCTGGAACGACAAATGGCCCAATCGGGAAGCGCAAATCATGATCCAAAACAGTCCCCCACCCTTCTTTCGCATCTGAGTATCCTGTTACCTGTAATCTTATGTTTTAACTATGCAGGAAAAAAAGCAGACCCGCAAGAGCCTGCTTTTTCATAGACGTAAAAATTAAATACAACTGTTGGTGTATTTTATCCTTCCAGCAACAGCGATTCCGGATCTTCCAGCAATTCTTTGACCGTTACCAGGAAGCGAACCGCTTCGCTCCCATCAATAATCCGGTGATCATAGGACAACGCGATATACATCATCGGACGATTTTCCATACGTTCCTCGTCAATGGCAATCGGGCGAAGCTGGATTTTATGCATTCCCAAAATACCCACTTGCGGTGTGTTCAGGATTGGCGTAGACAGCAGGGAACCGAAAATACCTCCGTTGGTAATGGTAAAGGTTCCACCTTGCAGATCCGCCAGAGAAAGCGAATTGGAACGTGCTTTGCCAGCCAGCTCTGCAATGCTCTTCTCAATTTCGGCAAAGCCGAGACGATCAGCATCCCGTACAACGGGTACAACCAGCCCTTCCTTCGCAGATACGGCAATCCCGATATCATAGTATTTTTTCAGTACGATATCATCGCCGTTAATTTCCGCATTCACAGTAGGGAACCGCTTGAGCGCGCCGACCACTGCCTTTGTAAAGAAGGACATAAAGCCCAGCCCTACATCGTGCTTCTCCTTGAACTTATCTTTGCGGCGTTTGCGAACATCAAGGATGGCGGTCATATCCACTTCATTAAAGGTCGTGAGCATAGCGGCCGTTTGCTGTGCCTCAACGAGACGCTTGGCAATGGTTGCTCTACGGCGGGACATGCGCTGACGTTCCACCGGCTTGCTGTACTCTGTCTGAGACGAGGACGCCGCCGCAGGCTTATTCGCAGCAGGAGTCGCAGGTGCAGGTGATGCAGCTCGCGAGACATCAGCGCTATTTGCATGCGTTTTAACGTCCTCCTGGAACACGCGCCCAAGCGGGTCCTTCCCCTGTACCTGCTCCAGATCAATTCCACGCTCACGTGCCAGCTTCCGGGCAGAGGGAGATGCCGTCTGACCGTTCCCGTCACCGTTGGATGCAATAGGCTGTGCGGCCTGCTCCGCTGCTGGTGTGCGGCCTGCTGTGGAAGCGGGCGAAGTGGCTACAGACGGTGCTTCCGGCACTTTGGTCGCTGCTGCTTCTCCGGCACCGGATGGTTCTGCGTTACCGCTCCCACTGCCACTTCCAATCAAGCCAACTGCTTCACCGATAACTACCGTTTCCCCTTCCTGTCGAAGGATTTTCTGGACTACACCCGCTTCTTCTGCACTAATTTCCAGGTTGACCTTATCGGTTTCCAGTTCCAGTAGAACATCTCCCTGTCCTACGGAATCCCCTTCCTTCACAAGCCATTTGGAGATTGTTCCTTCCGTGATGGATTCTCCCATTGCTGGCACTAAAATATCGCTCACAGCCGCTACCTCCCCAGTGTAATATTGTTTTTGGAATCCTGCTTCAACGCTGATTGAATAATTCGCTGCTGCTCTAGGCTGTGTACTTGCTGATAACCACTCGCCGGGCTGGAACGATCCGGTCTGCCTGCGTAGCGAATTTCCGCTCCTTGTGGCACTACATTTCGCAGACGAGGCTCGATGTAACTCCAGGCACCCATGTTTTTCGGTTCTTCCTGTGCCCATACGAATTCCTTAACATGTTGAAAGCGGCTGAAAATATTCCGAATTTCCTCTTCCGGGAAAGGATACAACTGCTCGACGCGAATGATGTGCAGACGGTCCTCCGCTTCAGCCTTGTCCTTCTCCAACGCCTCTTCCAGATCAATTGCAATCTTGCCACTGCACAGTACAATCCGCTCGACACGATCCGGGCGCGCACCCAATCCGGACTGCTCCAGCACGGGACGGAATGTTCCTTCGCTGAACTCGGAAGCAGGCGAAGCGACACGGTTGTTACGAATAAGGCTTTTCGGCGACATCATCACAAGCGGACGAGCTTCCTCACTTTCGCTTAATGCAGCCTGACGGCGCAGCAGATGGAAATACTGCGAGGCACTGCTCAAGTTAGCGACAGTCCAGTTATTTTGTGCAGACAGTTGGAGGAAACGCTCCAGACGTGCGCTTGTATGCTCCGGTCCTTGTCCTTCACTACCATGAGGCAACAGCATCACCAGACTGGATTTCTGTCTCCATTTGGCGCGACCAGCGGAAATGAACTGGTCGAAAATAACCTGCGCACAGTTGGCAAAATCACCGAATTGCGCTTCCCAAATCACTAACGTTTCAGGAGAGTACACGTTATAGCCATATTCAAAGCCAAGAACAGACGCCTCGGACAACGGACTGTTATGAATACTGAACGAAGCACGTGCTTCCGGCAAAGTATGCAGAGGGCAATGCGTATTGCCGGTTTCAGGCTCATGCAGCACAAGGTTACGGTGAGCAAAGGTTGCCCGCTCTGCATCCTGACCTGTCATACGAATCGGTTTTCCATCGGCCAGAATTGTAGCCAAAGCCAGCGTTTCCGCTAAGCTCCAATCTACCTTTTCGCCATCGTTCAGAGCCGTTTTTCTGCGCTGTAGAATACGATCCAGCTTCGGATATACCTGAAAGTCTTTCGGCCATTTCAGCAGGTTTTCATTGATCTGGCGCAGCTTTTTCAGCTCTATTGCTGTATGAACCACAGAATCCTGACCCCGTTTTGCCTTGGCAGGAGCAATTTTCGGCTCCTCTTCCGGGTTATTCTTCACATGCTCGTGTGCTTCCTTCAGTCGATTTTGCACCTTATCGATAAGCCCAGCATTGTACGCTTCATCCACAATTCCTTGCTTAATCAGGATTTGAGCGTACAATTTGCTAACCGTTGGATGGTTTTTCACCTTGCTGTATACCAGCGGCTGCGTTGTTTCCGGATCATCCGATTCATTATGACCGTAACGGCGGTAGCCGATCAGATCAATCAGGAAATCCTTCTTGAAACGGTTGCGATATTCACCAGCCATTCGAGCTGCTGCAATACACGCCTCAGGATTGTCCGCGTTCACGTGTACGATCGGAATTTCATAGCCTTTGGCCAGATCGCTTGCATAGCGGGTCGAACGTGAGTCCACGCTTTCCGTTGTAAAGCCCAAACGATTGTTAACAATAATATGAACCGAGCCGCCATTACGGAAGCCGCGCAAATTCGTGAAATTAAGTGATTCCGCTACAATGCCTTCACCTGGAAAAGCCGCATCGCCATGCATGATAATGGTTGCCGCCTTGCTGACATCCAGCTTCGGATAGCCTGCTTCCCTGCGATCCTCCTGCGCTGCGCGGGAAAAGCCCTGCACGACCGGATTCACGTATTCCAGATGACTCGGGTTATTCGCCAATGTCAGACGGGCCTGTACCGCTTCCCCATCCTTTACAAAACGATCGGCACCCAGATGGTATTTTACATCTCCGGTCCAGCCGTAATTAATTCCCGTTGAGCCTTCCGACGGAATCAGATCCTTATTCGGAGAATGATGAAATTCAGAGAAAATCTTGCTGTAAGGCTTGCCCAGCACGTGGGCCAGTACATTCAGACGACCACGATGCGCCATCCCCATCAAGACGTGGCTTGCACCTGCATTCGTCGTAAGACGGATAATCTCGTCGAGTACCGGTACAAGGACATCATTACCCTCGATGGAAAAACGTTTCTGTCCGACAAACGTTTTATGCAAAAACTCTTCGAATTGCTCCACCTCTACCAGTCTGCCTAGCAATGCCTTGCGTTCCTGTGTGGTGAGTGGTTTGGAGGACCAGCCGGATTCAGCATAGCTGTTCAGCCAGCGGCGTTCCTCCTCATTATGAATGTGACTAAATTCATAGGCAATCGGGCCTGTGTATGCCGCACGCAGACGTTGGATGGCTTCCCAGCCGTTAAGTGTTCCGGCAGGAGCGTTATCCCATATTAAAGAGGCCGGAAAAGCCTTTAGGTCCTGTTCAGTTAAACCGTAGGATGCCGGATCAAGCAAGCGAGTATCCTGCTCCGCATCCAGTCCCAGCGGGTCTATTTGTGCAGCCAAATGTCCGTACTCACGGATGTTCCACACCATTTTCCCGGCTGTAACCGCTTTCTGTAATGTGTTCGAGTCAAGATGTCCCTGAGCGCTTGCCGGGGGGCCTTGCAATTTGTAGTCTATCATGGAAGCAGCCGAGTATTCGGATTGCGGCGGCTCACCCCATTGATCAAACAGCTCGCGGTAAGCCGGATCAACTGTTCCGGGGTCCGCTACATACTTTTCATACTGGTCCTGCACATAACCTAGATTAGGTCCATAATAACTCTGCCAAGGTACCTGTCTGCTGCTCTCTTCCATTGTCATCTCGTTCCCTCCGTCAAATTTTGAAATTCATAGCTGGACGGAAATCATTTTCATTTCAGTTTTTGCGAAATTCTCATTTTAAGTTGTTCACAATATGCTCACATTATATGAAATCCTTCATCAAAAGTCGAATTTCACAGTTCCTATCCTTCTTCCATTGTATAAACTTTTCCGTCTATGAGCATTTCCTTTTTCTCAACATACCAATGCGTAAATTAGATGAATCGGGTTATTTCGTATAAAAAAAAGCACCACAGGCGGAGTTGTCCCCCAGCCCAGGCGCTTTATCATACAAAAATCGTAGTATCAGGAACCAAATTGGGCAGTATGCAGACGGCTGTACACGCCACCCGCCGCAACCAGTTCCTCATGTCTCCCCTGCTCGGTAATGCCTTTTTCTGTCACCACGATAATACGGTCGGCATTTTTGATCGTCGCCAGTCGGTGGGCAATGACCAGTGTCGTCCTTCCGGCAGACAATTCTGCCAGCGATTGCTGAATCGCAGCCTCTGTCTCCGTATCCAGCGCTGAGGTCGCTTCATCCAAAATGAGAATCGGCGGATTTTTCAAGAACATCCGTGCAATCGCCAACCGCTGCTTTTGACCTCCAGACAGCTTCACCCCCCGTTCACCGATCACCGTATCCATTCCTTCCGGCTGCGAACGGATAAAATCATGCAACTGCGCACGCCGCGCAGCCTCCCATATTTCATCTTCCCCGGCATCCAGCTTGCCATACCCGATATTTTCACGAATAGTGCCAGAGAACAGGAACACGTCCTGCTGCACAATCCCAATCTGTCGGCGTAGTGAAATCAGCGACATGCTGCGAATATCCATACCATCTATGGTAATGCTACCACCCTCCACATCGTAAAAACGGGGGAGCAAGCTGCAAATCGTCGTTTTACCCGCCCCTGATGGTCCTACAAAAGCAACCGTTTCACCAGCCTGAATGCTGAGATCAATTCCTTTGAGTACCTTGTCCTTGCCTTCATATCCAAAAGAAACATCGCTATAGCGAATATCTCCTCTCAAATGCTCCACAGCACGTGCATCAGGTTCATCTGCCACATCCGGCGCGGTATCCAGCAGAGTTGTATAGCGTTTAAACCCTGCAATGCCTTTCGGATAACTCTCAATAATGGCATTGATTTTATCAATCGGACGGAAAAATACATTAGACAGCAAAATGAACCCGATAAACTGTCCATACGACAGCTCTCCACGAATGACATAATATGCACCAAAAATCAGCACAAACAGCGTAACCATACGGGTCAGCATGTAGCTCATCGACAGTCCGTTGGACATGATTTTATAAGCCATCAGCTTCGCGCCCCGAAATCGGTTGTTGTCCTTGTCAAAGCGAACCTTCTCAAACTGCTCATTACCAAAAGCTTGCACGACACGAATACCGCCAATCGTATTTTCCACACGGGCATTAAAATCTCCCATGCTCGTATACATTGTATCGAAGGCCTTGGTCATCTTTTTGTTAAAATAAATGGACAACCAGATCAGCACCGGAATTACCGCAAAAATCAGCAGCGCCAGCTTCCAGTGAATTGAGCTCATCAGCACAAATGCTCCAATCAGGGTCATAATCGCAATAAACAAATCCTCCGGCCCGTGATGCGCCATTTCGCCAATTTCCATCAAATCATTCGTAATCCGTGACATCAGACTGCCTGTCTTGTTGTTATCAAAAAAACGGAAGGACATTTTTTGCATATGATCAAACAGCTTCCGCCGCATCGCTGTCTCAATATTGACCCCCAGCATATGCCCCCAATAGTTAATAATGTACTGCATCACCGTGTTTACTGCATAGATCGCCAGCAAACCCGCGCAGGCCCACAGAATCAGCTTCAAGTTATTTTGCGGCAATAAGTCGTCTACTACATAATTCACAGCGAGCGGAAACCCCAGCTCCAGCAGCGCAGCAAAAACCGCGCACGAAAAATCTAAAAGAAATAAAGACCGATAAGGTCGATAGTATTCCAAAAAACGGCGTAGCATGCTTCTCCCCATTTCTGTATGTACTCGTTAGCGAACAGGCTTCCAACCGAATAAAATTCCAATAGACAAAAAAATATCCGGCAGGCGCACAATTTGCGTCAGCAGGACATTTTGATTAGAATCGGAGTAGCGGGATTCGAACCCACGACCTCGCCCACCCCAAGGGCGCGCGCTACCTGACTGCGCCATACCCCGATATAAAAGCGCGGTGTATCAACGTTTTCTTTGCGTTCGTCCAGCGGTCAACTACCGTATATTTCCTATTATAGCGGATAGGCGCGCACCCTTGCAATAATTATCCGCGCACCCCTGCGCACTAATTTCTCACAGCTACACGGGCTCCTTACGTTGAGACCAGCGCGCACACCTGCGTAAATTTACGCCTATAAACGAAGAAAAAGCGCCCGCCCACGGATCACTACCGTAGACGAGCGCTTTATTATTTCCGGAAGTTTATTTTGATACGCCGATTTCTTATGCACCTGATTCCGGGCCGCGCGCAGGGGCGCTTGGGGGTACAACCCTCGCAATCTCCACGCAAAAAGACGCTTATTCAATCGCTTTTGATAGCGTAAATAAGCGTTAATTTCGATCGGACAAGCGCTACCATATGTGCCACCCGTCCACCTTTTATGCAGCGTATATTCACGTACATGTGCACAAAATCCATATTATGCGAATATGTCTGCGCCCGGAAGCCGCGCTGTTATGCGGTTCCTAACGTGTTGTATAAACGTACTGTATGCACTGTATATACATTACCAGCGTATAAACCGTATAAATCCCGTAACTACGCGGCTTCCCGCCCTGCACGGCCACCAATCGGCTGGTAACGTATGCAGTGAAATGCGCTGGTCTTCGCGTCCGTTATGCATGGCGTATGCAGCCGGAAGGTATAGCGTGAATCCGCCATGTATCCGTTCACTCCGAAAAATTCCGGAGGGGTCACGCGTCAGGAGCTCCGTGTAGGAAAATCCGCTATATCGGTATCATTGTAACACGTTATTCCTCGTTGAACCACGCGTCAGCCCTACGCATAACGGACATTCACACGTACTTACGGAAGAACCATTCGATATCCCCCGCAGCCCTTACGCGTACCCTTTCGCGGTTCTCACGCATAAACTCATCGGCTCGACGTCGCCCCTCACGCTTTAGCTCCCGTTGGAAGTCTGGACGCTTACGATAACGATACAATGTCATACGCGTAATCCCGAGTCGACGCGCAATCTCTTCGTGACTCGGACGTTTGATATCGGATAGTAGCGCAATCGCCGCGTAATGAATATCGCTGAGAGGCAGGCGGCGGCTCGGCCGTTTATTCATCGGTGGTTCTCCGCTCCTTCAGCGCTTCAATACGTGCCTTTAACGCTGCTATATCCGTGCCGCCTCCGCTGGTTGCGGTTGTGCTTACCTCGACCTTATCGGAAAGCATCCCGTGAACCTGTAGCGCGAGCTTCGCCATAGCTGCGTTCTTTTCAGTGATCGCGATTTTCGGTATCAGCGCAATAAGCTCCGGCAAGTCGTCGACATTATTACGTACGATTTGGCGTTTTAGCTCCGCTTCAAATACGCTGTCCTGACGCCATTGATATAGAGCTGACGGAGTAACGCCACACTCATCCGCAATCTCTGCGAGTGTAGGACGCTCACTAGGTGGAAGCGACAGGTATCGTATCGCAGTATAATGTTTCGTTTCGAGATTCATATAACGTTCCCCTTTCGTAATAAAAGAGCGAGCCGCAGCCCGCCCGTTATTAAATCCGTCCTACCACGATGTAGCGTTGTCCCGCGCCAAACGACGCAACGGCTACGCGGTCGCCCGCCTTCAACTCGTCGTGAAACGTAATCTCGAACGTGCCGGACGAAAAGCCCCCGAAGTTGAATACGTCGCTGAACGCTTTGGACGTAACAGACGCAGACGATTCCGTTTCCTTTGTTACGCGAGTATATCGGTTGAGTTCGACCGTAGTCGGCTCCACCGCTTTAACGGACACCTTCCGGGTGTGTTCACGTAAATGCTCCGGTATGATTACGTCGTCTGCGTCGAGCTCAATCTTCATATTATCGACCTGTACGCGGAGAGCTGGCGGAGGGGAAATGATGGACGCGTACTCGATATCGACTTCAACGTTGTGGCCGAGTTGCTTAATGACGTCGCGGAATTGCGATACGCCATTACCTTCGATTAATTTAATCATTGATCTGTTCTCCTTTCGTTACACTGCTAATCTACGAGCCAGCACACCGGCAAGCTTTTCAATATCCGATTCCTCGCGGATCGTTGCGTTGATCGTGATGTTTACGTCACCGCGACCGCCGCTTCTCCGATACTCCTCCGCTTGCGCACGAGGTAAAACGGCCTCTCCCTTGTGGAGTTCAGCGCGGTACTGGTCAAAAGGTACGTTATTTAGACCGCCCGAGTGTTTACCGTCCTCTTTCCATGCGTTAAAGCGATCTATCCCGACAGGAGCGTTACTTCCCGTAGGATTCGTCCCTTGGTAACTAACCTTTCCGCCAGACTTGGCTTTATCAGCATAGGCCGCCGATCTTTCTTGAGCCGCGCTTGCCGCCTGTGCAAATTCTGACGCGCCTATACCTAAAACAGCCCCGCCCGCGCCTCCAATTAC
This sequence comes from Paenibacillus sp. LT-B23, assembly GCF_059417685.1. NCBI lineage: Bacteria > Bacillati > Bacillota > Bacilli > Caryophanales > Paenibacillaceae > Paenibacillus > Paenibacillus sp. LT-B23. Next base: position 178,455 of record NZ_JBSQBM010000010.1, read on the forward strand.
AGCTCCCCAAGGCCCGAACCTAGACCCGAGGTTCACACCGGCCCCACCGAGAAGAAGCGAACTGACTGCCGGATTAGAGCCGATTTCCTTGAGAACTCCGGTTACCACAGCCGCACCGATATCGACTCCGACCTTTGTCGCAGCTTGGAGTAAAGGACCGGATGCTTTGAGCGCTTTACCGATCGTGTCACCGATATTACGGCCAGTCTCCTCAAACGCCGCGCTACCTCCGCTACTCCACCACTTGTCGAACGTAGCAAGAACGTCGTCAAAGATAAACGCGATCTTACTTTGGATGTCTGGAAGTCGGTTGAATGCGGGATTGTCAATAAAATGCGTCTTCAAATACGCTTTCGACGTATCGACTGCACGTTGCATGGCCGCCGTGATTCGCGGCGTATATTTAACGACGAAGTCCGCAGCAGCTTGCGCGAGCTTCTTCAGGATCGGCATTGTCGGAAGCAACGCGGAAATTCTTAAAGTTTCCAGTGCTCCTTCAAATTGTTCTACCGCACCCGCCGCGTTATCCATCTTCTTGGTCGCAACTTGAAGTGCAGTAACGTTCGCCATCTCCTGCTGAAACTTCTTAACGCCCGCCGCGCCCTCTTTAAAGAGGATGTTACCCGCACGTATCGCATCGGACCCGAACATTTGGTACAGGTAGTATTGACGCTGCTCATTCGTAAGTTTTCCGAATCGATTCTTCAGCAAGTCCGCTACCTGCGCCAAGTCCTTAATCTCGCCTTTATTATCGTAAAAGGATGAATGGATCAAGTTACTCGCAGTTAAAAACTTCTGCGTTTCCTTTGCGGCCTTCGACGTACCCGCCTTGAGTCCCGTTTGCGCTGCGACGTACTTCTCGATGTCCTTCGTAACCGCTTGGACGGAAGTACCGGTCGACTTGATGCCCTTTTTCGACATGAACGCGAGAGCGTCCGTCGTATTAACGGTCAAGAGGTTGAAGTCTTCGAACATGCTATACGCCTTGTCCGTCATCGGCACCAGGTTAGCGACCATTGTCTTTAGTGACGTACCTGCGTCCGCACCTTTTAGCATGTTATTCGCGAACAAACCTAACGCAGTATTCGTGTCTTTAAACGACATTCCAGCGCCGTCGGCTACGGAACCAACCGCAGCCAGCGAGTAGCGTAAATCATGCACGTCCGCAGCGGAGGCGTTCGCCGTACCCGCCAAGATATCCGCAGCCTGCGCCGCGCTGAGACCGTCCTTTTTGAATCCGTTAAGTGAGTTCGACATGACTTCCGCAGCTTCAGCGAGACCGAGGCCACCCGCCGTCGCGAGATTCAAAGCCGCGTTAAGACCGCCCGCTTGGACCTGCGCGGTGGACATGCCCGCTTTTAGTAGTTCCTCGATACCCTGCGCGGCTTCAAGTGCGGAGTATTTCGTTAATGCGCCTTGCTGAAGCGCGAGCTGTTGCATGGCCTTCGTTTGCGCGTCGGTCGCTCCGGTTAGCGCCTGTACTGTCTTCATTTGCGATTCGAAGTTCATCGCCTTCTTTACGCTATCTGCCGCGAACGCAATCCCCGTAGTGGCAACGCCGAGGCCGGTTGCTGCTACGCCGAATTTCGTCATATTACCGAACGCTTTACGTAACGGGCGGCTCAAGTCATCTACTAGGCGTAAGTGTCCTATAAGATCGAATGAAATTTAAATCGCCGTCCTTTCGATCGCACGCACCAGGAGTCCCAACGCCTTGTAAACGGCCATTGCCGGTCCTACTATGTTCTTTCCAGTCCGGACGGCTTCGTCTACGTCGTCGATCGCGGGAAGTAGCTTCTTCATACGGAAGCCCATCGCCTGGACACGTGCCATATCTGACGCTTCAAACCTTGCGGCCACCTCATTCCATAGCGCGGCCTGACCCGGAAAGTTGTCGGCGAAATCGTACGAACCGGGGCGCTTGTGCGTTAAGACCGATTCAATTAGCCGGATAACGGGTGTTACGCGCTCCATATCTGCGAGGACGCTATCCGGTAGTTTAGACTTGCTCATTCATATTCCCCCTTAATTTCCACGAAAAAAAGACGCCCGTTAGGACGTCAATTCACGTTTGATTTTGCGATATAGGACGAGGTTGTCTAGCGAGCTGTTCTGACGTGCGAGGTGCTCTGCGTCCTCCAGGTCTTTTGACGTAATCGTATCGCCGTTTGCCGACCTATAAGTACCAACTGCCAATAGCTTTCGGCTTCGCTGGCTCTACTGGTGCAAATAAATAACCACTCCTAGTCCTAAGTGTTTCAATCGCGTCATCAACTCCCCACACCTTGCCGTTATCGTCAATGGATACGCCGGACAAGTCCGCCAGTGTGTACGCGGCGTCGAGTGCATCCGGAAGCACGCCAGCATTTCTTGACACGACCAGAAACTCCGCCCGGACAAGGCGTTTATTTGCGGTCTCTAAAACACCATCGCTCATTACTCCGCCGCCTTTCCTGCCCCAACGCTTAACGTCTGATTCTCGTCGTCTTTATAAGTCCAAGCCAAGTCTTCCTCAATTTGGCGGATACGGTCCCCCTCTTCGTCCACAAACGGCTTTGGCGTGTATTCTGGATGTTTAACAAAAAACGAATCCGTATCGTTGATATAGCGCGCATAATCCGCCCCAAATGTTTCTTCTGCCGCGCTGTTTACGATAACGCTACGGTGAATGCGTGAATCCTCAACGAGCATTTGCGCAATCTCAAGGACTTCGCTGGCCCCGCGAAAATCCTCGCTTTGAAACGGCCTCATCAAACCGTCGTACATCTCGCCGAGTTCTCTACGGACGGAAGTCGTTACCGCCGCAGCGCCAGTGCCTTTTTGGGAGTTACCGTCCCCTGGAGTAGCAAGGACTTTCGTTGTGAGCTCCGCAAAGTCGTCCCGGACAAGCTTCGCAAGGTACGGGTCATCCAACTTTTCGATGAAGCCGCGCAGCTTATCAAACGCCGACTTCTGCGACGTGGCGAACATTAATTCCGTTTTCAGTGACCGGAAAGCGTCCTCAAATCGGCCGAGTTTCGTCGCATCCGGCTTTCTCGGCGGCGTGTAAATCACCTTTTCGGCTTCCTGGATTGTCTTTTTGATGTCCGCGACGTACTTTTGTCTCATCGTGTGTGTTTTTTGCAAGAATTCAATCGCATGCTTTTGTTTAGCTTCGGCTTTGACCTCCTGCTTGCCCTCTTCGGTGAGGCGGCGGTCCGATTCTATCTGTGAAATTTCAGCGGAGAGTTTCCTTTTATATTCCAGCATCATACCAGTTGAGGATTGTTCAATTTCGCGCGCTCTCTGTAAACTTGCCTTTGCTTTTGCGTAACTCATTTTCATTTCCCCTTTTAGTTTAGTTTGCTTGTACGTCCGCCGCCGCAGGCTTGCCGCCTCTACCTTCCGTCAGCACGTAACTCACGCGCAAGCCGACCGGCACTTCCGCCGTATCAAACGATTCGCAGTCCGATAGGTGAAAGAATACGCGATCCTCACCGGATGAAATGAATCCGTAGCCTCGATCGCTAAAGTACGAGACTACGCCGGATTTACGCTTTACTCTCGCCGGTTCAGCCGACTTCCTCCGACTGACTCCGAGTGACGGGCCGATGTTGGCGATCTCTTCACCCGTACCGATGCCGCCTGTCCACGTCTTTGAATTGGCAAATTTACTCACGCTGATTCCTCCGTTACGTTAATTATTTGTAGTGCTCGATCGGCCGCGCCTGGCACGTTTGAATGAAGCCGGATACTATCGCCGACAAACAAACCCCGCGCAGCCACTTCGTCGAAGGCGGAAACTATCGCGCCAGCTCCGGCCTCAACTGCATCGTCGTTATCCTCTGGAATCGGCTTACTACCTTGTAGAATCGGCCACCCGACAGATGAGTCAACGTATACAAAGTCACGGCCGAAGTTCCGCTCATGTTCGATCGTTGGTAATCCCTTGCTCATTTCCGTCTCTCCTTCCGCTTTCTTTTTCTCCGTTCCTCTTCCGCGATCATAGGCGCAGCGAATCGAATCCACGCGCGCGATACTGACGAGCCGAACGTCACGGAAACGTCAGAGTACGTTACGACCGTATGGTACTGGTTAACCCCGTTGCTCAACATACTTGCGTCATCCTTCCTTGATTTAAAGCGTTAAAGTATTGGCTTAAAAAATAAAGACGCTTATTAAAGCGCCAGCTTAGCGGATTCCTTTGCACGTTGAATTGCGGCTAAGACATCGTCACCCGTTCCGAAAACCTGCGCGATCTTGATTCGCAGGTCCCGGGAAACCGTTCGACGGCCGTTTTCAACGTCAGATATGCAGGACTGACTCACGGATAAAGCCTCCGCGAAACTTGCCTGCGTCATACCGGTCATAACGCGGATGCCGCGAACTCCCGTTCCGTCCATTATCACAGACCCCCTTGTCCTATTTGTAATAACGCCTGTCCATTAAATAAAACAGCCAGGAACGTCCGTTCCCTTCCTCACTAGTATGTAAATCTGTACGGGGATAAGCTGAATACCCCGTACTTCATCCGCAAGTAACGTTTTACCACTTCCGGACGTCTTTTCTTGACTGATACAACGCCGCTTTCACCTTTTTGGGAAGGTCGATACGGTCTAAAGTGTGTAGATACCTGTTCGCTGTCCATCGTCACCCCCTGCGGCTTCTGCCGTCCTCCTTTATTCCGCGCTTGGGCCTTTCGATCAATGGTATCTTCCTTATAGCACACCTCTGAAAACTGGTTGACGTGCTCCAATTCGTAAGGGCTATAGAACGGGTATTCATGTTGCTGACGTGCTTGGTCGCGTTTCCTCCGCTCATCCCCTTCGTTTCTATGCCGACGGATTCGAAGCATTTCGGCCCAACGCGTGCAACGTGGTCCGCATCGCTTGGCGTTTCCGCTGGGACTGGTATCAATGAAGTAGCTTCGGCAACATTCGCATACTTTTCGCCTCTTGAGCATAGCTGGCGTAAGGAAGTTCATCTCCATTTCTTGATACGCACGGGCAGCGCCGCCCAACGGAGGATACTCCTTGCTATACTCATCCGGCTCCTCTCGGAATCTGTCGCGCAGCATTAAACCGTTCGCCAAGTCCTCTGCGAGAAGGAAGTCGGTCAATAGTTCAAGCGCAGTTAACTCGCGGTATGTCGGATATACACTCTTGGAGCGCTCGACCAAGATTGCCAGAATAGCCAACACGCCACGCATCCGATGGTCTAACGGTATACTCGCGTTCCACACATAGTACATCTTACGTGTGTTTGGTAACGACCAAGGGATGGCGTCAAGAATATCGGTGTATTGAAGAGAGCGGAAATGTTCGTCGAAGCGGCTGTAAACATACTGATCGAGTGGTGTGACGATTACCCTGAGCTGCGCTTCTGCTCCGTGTTGTGTCAACTTTTTGACTGCTGCCATGTAGTCTCCTCCTTAGATTTCGTAATCTGCCCACGCTTTTAGCAGCGATCGCATACGGCTTGACGGTAGATAAAGACGAATAGGCTCACCCCTACGGACGCGAGAACGCCATATCCACTGAAGCAGATCGGACACCGCGAGCGCGCCCAAGTTAATGCTGACACCGTTCTCCTCAAAAAACGCCTTCTCCTGCGGATTCAGGTATCGGTTGTATACGTAGGCCAACGCCCACCTATCGGCGTACTCGTTAGTCGCTCGTGTATTTACAGGTATGAAACTGTCCGCAAAGCCGCGACCTTTCAAAGTACCGCGATGATCCTTGAGCGTGGTCCATAGTATCTCTCCCGCTTTCGCATCGCATTGATTGCGCAGGAACGTATAGAGATTCCTCTTTAGCTGTATCATCGTGTCTCCGTCGGCCCGATCAAGCCATGACGTACTAAGTGCGTTGGAACGTTTAGCTACATCATTAAGCTTACCGTCATAAACGTCGATTAGTTGAAACAGTTCCTCCCGCCGCTCGTTCCGTTTATCGTATTCGACAAGTTCGTAGCAATCACCGCATTTCTGAACCGCTTTGTATTCATATGGAATGCCGTGCATGTCGAAATAGTACCTCTGTAACTGTCCGTCAAATAAATAGGTCATTGAGTAGACGCTATCAAACGTAGAGAACACACGCGGCGGAAACGTCCATACAAGGAACTGGTTTCGGTAGATAAAAAGATTACCCGCTTTCGCAAGCCGTTTAATGTCCGCAAAACGCGAATCTGAGTATTCATCGAATAACCAAATGACTCGGTTATCTACAATCTCAATGTACTCGGACCTAATCAGCGTCTTGATATCCTGAGTGCCGATGTTCACCCGCTCCACAACGTCCATCGCCTCGTCGAGAATCAGCGTATATCCCGCACCGGTTAGAAGCTCGATCAACTCATCGTCAGCGTCACGAAAAAGACTGTGTGTCGCGCAGATATCCTCACCGCGAATTATAAGTTGCTTGAGGTCAAACATCTTCCGTCCCTTGGCGTTGTTGTTATCCGGTGCCACAATCTCGCGACGAGTCAAAGCCGCCCGAACACGCTCGATCTCAGCAAGAAACGGCGTAATAAAAATAAATTTACTCTCCGCTGGAGCTTCGTTCATATGTGAGATAGCCCACGAAGTTTTTCCGCTTCCCATAACCGAGTCAATTACGATTACCTTATCCATCGCCATACCTCCTATATTTTGTAAGTAGCTATGACAACATCAGCGAGGGAAAACGTATCTTTTTCCTTTAAGGAACGACGCCGGAAACCCTTGATGCATAAGGCTTTTTCGAGAAAACCAGCACACCTACGTTGCTAAATCACTTTCGACGTGATGGTTTTTATCACGGAGATAGCGAACGAAGTGAAGCTATTGATACGGAGTGTTAACGCAGAACCACAATGGTTCACCGACAACACAGCGCCACTTACTGCCGCCTCCCTTCGGTCGTTGCCTCACCGCGCCCAAAAGATGGCACGATGAAAGTGTATCTCTACCAAAGTCTTTCTCGCGTTTAGAATATGTACAGACGTCCCGGTTAGGGGCGGATGTCCGCAGGAGCGCAGCGACGCGGAAGGTAAAGCGGATAAACACGACGTATCTACCGTTGTAGCGTCTACTTTCCCGGTAGTAACGTATCCCGGTATATCTCGGTTAGGCGCGTTAATTTATCCGGCGTAAGTTCTAGTTCTCTTTCGAGCATATCCGCCCTGACTTTCGGTAGGTTACGGGCTCCGTTCTCGACGTAGGACACGAATCGTCCACTCACGCCCATCAACGCGCCGATATCTTCGTATGAGAGCCGATAGACTGCGCGGATAATACCGATATTGCTTTCGTTAACGATCGCCATATAAAGCGTCCTCCCTCCGTAAGATAATTGAGCGGCAGCCCACAGCGGAGCCGCCGCGTTGTTGTACGATTAAGCCTCCAAGATGGCTGCCTTTTCTCGTTGTAGTGCTGCGGTTATACTGCTTCTCAATTTACCTACTTTAATTATTCCTCGTGGTATCCGTTTCTCAATGAGCCTGCTGGCTTTTGGAAAGTTACCTTCAGCTTCAGCTAGTTTTGAAAAATCTGAGAGGACGCTGTCTACGCGCGATTTGAGCAATCCCCCTAATCGTGAGTAAGGTCCTTCCGAGAGTAGTTTAGAGAGTTTCTGGATATGATACATTTCATCGGACAGATACACCGTACTAAGCGCGTAACCCTCCGCATTTATAGCGTGATCCACGTTGTATGCGTGTTCCATGGCCCGAAACATGGACGCTTGGATACCGGCCAGCGTCATATAAAACACAACGTCGATCCCCTTCGCTTCCGCACGCGCTGTTACGAAATTAAACTCTACGCTCAACTGATCTTTCAATGTTTGTACATTTGCTAATACTGTCATAATAAAATCGCTCCCTTTTCGTTTGGTTTTATGAGATGCGGTTCCCCGCGGTCTACCTACTTAACCGAATGCGCGGCGTAATTGTGCACACAAGAATATAGAAAGTTCGCACGCGCTTCGCACATCGTCTTACACTACTTTGTATCCGGCGGATTGAGTTTGGCACAGGTGGACGTGATGTTTTTCCGTCTTACATAGATAAAACAACAGCAACACAGCCTTTCGCACACTCCTGCGGAAATTTATTTCGTCCCGTCATAGATAACACGTCGGTCGATGACCGTTTCGCACATCGGATACAGTTTTATCTACAGCGAATTTTGATTCCGCACAGGTTCACGTGAAATTTTCGTCCTACATTTAATATAGGGACAAGAGATCACGAATTTGGGACACCTTCCTTCATTGAAATTTCTTCGACACTATATATAAGCACACGTTTATTCTAAATTGGGACATCGTCTCCTCTCCTTTTATATAAGGACAGAAACTTTTCAAAATGGGACACGCACAAAAACTTTTTTCGTTATTTTTGAAACCAATCAGAACTCACGTTCGTATTACTGGATATAACAAGCAGACGACCGGTGCCTGAACCGGATTTACCGGCCGATCGTCCACGGATGGAAGCGTAGTTGCCGCTACACTTCCGGATTTATATGAACCACGCCTGCCTGACGGATATTGCCGTATCCGGACGTAGGAATTATCGGAACGGGCCAGCCTACGAGACGTTGGCGCGTCTTACGTAGACCAACCGGAGAACCACCGAGCAGTTAGCGCTACTCAGCTTTAAAGCAGCGACCTGTTAGCGCAGGCCGGATGTCCGTATGGCGTTCTCTTCGATTGACGTCGAAAAGTACGGACATTTAGCCGCCAATGTTGGCGCAAAGACAGCCGGATAATACACGCGCGTCTCCTCCCCGTTAGGCGTTGGCGGAACGTTTGGCGCCATTCCGAACACCGTTAGTTCATTGGAGGCGCGTCAGCCCTTCTTCTTAACGAGATTCAACTCGATATCGCCGCGGTCTTCGAGCCATAAGAGCTCATCTACCAAAAACGTTAACCCGTTCATGGCGCGGATATGATCGAGGACTTCCGTAACCACTTCCAGCAAACCGCGCTGAACGTTCTTCCCGAGTTGAAGACCGCCGGAATCCCCGTCGATAAATAAATGCGTGTGTTCCGGGTGCTCGACTTTGCGGACGTGACGGAGCCACAAAATCCCTGTCTCAAGATGAAAGAAATAACGGTCAGCGTACAAAACGCCCTCCACGAGCTCATACATATGCGGCAGGTCGTACGGACCGTAAGCAAGCGCCGCCTGTTCTAATACGATTGACATCGTTGACTTAATTTCCATACTTATCGACTCCTTCGTATCTAAATCCGATCGGCTTCATATCGGCGGCTGTAACGTTGTGTCCGGTGTCATTCGCGTCTTGAACCGCCTGCTCGATCGCAATAGACCGCAGTTCATCCTTCGTAAGCTGGCGCGGCGAATATACCGGAAAGGTCATGCGGATGTCTCCGAACTCGACGACGCATCTATAACAGTGATCAGCCGCCATTAAGAAACGCCTCCATTCGGAAATACATTGTTAAATGCTGTATCTAGTTCTTTTAACGTCTCGACCCGCTCCGCGTCGGTGAAGTGCGGACTCTCTAATACGTTACCGACCGCGAGTGTATAGAAACGGAACGCGATCATCAACGCATCGCCGTAGGTCTCCGACCCAAGTCGGTAATCCGTGAATATTTCCAAGTACGTCATTACGTCAACACCTCCCGCGCTATCAACACGACAGCGTAGATGAATCTAAGAATCGAGACAATACGTTTGCGATTTTTACGTGATAATACGATGTTACGCGTAGCTGGCGAATTTACTGTTTCGTTCAATCTGTACGCCTCCCTTCCTTACGATGAACCCGAGTTCCTTCATTACATCCATTGACAGCGTTAAACTACCGAGCGGTGACCGCCGACTGACTCCGGTTATCTTCGAGAATGCGCGCGGCTGTATAACGAGTTCCTGACGTGTGCCGACGTAGCGTAATATGTAGTTGCCCGTAGTCGGATCGAGTATATAACGGACTTGAGCCGGTGTAACTAGCGGACGAACAACACGGAAGACTTCCCGTTTCATTTCTGCGTCCAACTCAAAACCGAGTTCGACGATTTGTGCCGGAGTAGCTAAGACTGTGTCACCGTAGAGAAACGGATTAGCTTGCGGTATAATGGAAAAGAATAATTCCGATGTAACGCGAAGTTCTTGACGTTTGCGGCCGCTTCCGACCGTGATGATGACGTTACTTTCGCGACGATTACGGATGAAACCTAACGTGATTGACATATGATTGCGCCTCCTAGCGAGATATATAGGATGAGTTGCGTTGATGCTTCGGAACAGTACGATGTTGCTCGGGATAATCACTCGTTTTATTGAATTGTTGAAACCAATCTGCTACTATTAACGTATAATAATTTGCGCATGTCAGCATGTTGATTTATTAATATGTCTACATAATACAATGTATATTTCATCATGTCAATATGTTGATTAGTTATTTTTTTTTGGAGGAATGAAATGAGCCGCACACGAATACGTTGTACTCTTGGGGATATAATGGAAGAACGCGGTCTGAGTATCCGCGAAGTCGTAGAATTAACCGGAGTAAGCCGTAATACAATTACATCACTAGCTGCTAATGCAACTAAGCGCATTGACTACGATACACTTGAGGCGCTATGTCGAGGCTTTTCTGTTTCACCTGGCGAGTTACTTCAATATGTACACGACGAAAAAGACCGTTAATCTAGCGGTCTTTTTGCGTTAAATAAGCGCCCTCCCCTCGTACCCTTCCGTACCCCTTAACGTAGGTCTAAACGGGCTATTTCACGGTGATTTTACGGTGAAGCGACGCGACATACTCTGCGTTTAACGCAGGGAAATACCCAAGGTGGGTCGTCCGAACATGTACGTTTTGCATATTAATAGGTTTATTTATTCGCTTTAGTGAAATGAAGTAGGGATGAGGGGAATAGTATTCACGTCACTGGCTCGAAAGGAGGAGTCAACGTGAGTGAAGTCGCAACTCTATCAACGGATTTGCCGACAATAACCGCCGAGATTAACGCCTATAAACTGGTTGCGGGCGAGGCGATCTTCGAGATTGGCGCACGCTTAAAGGAAGTACGTGATGTCCCCGAAAAGTACGGCCTGTCCGGCTATCGGGATTGGGAGCGGTGGTGCGAGACGGAGTGTGATATATCGAGGCGTCATGCTAACCGTTTCATTAAGGTTGCGGAAGAGTTGGGGACCTCAGGGTCCCGAGATTCAGCGTTAGGGATTAAAGCACTCTACGAGATCGCAACGCTTCCGCCTGACGAGCGCACTCGGGAACACACGCTGAAATCTGGAGTTACGAAGGTTCCGGACGAAATGACCGTCCGCGAGTTACGCGAAGTTAAAGCTGCGCTGAAGGTCGAACGTGAGGCACGAGAACTTGCGGAGGCTCGCGCTGAGAAGGCGGAGGACGTAACACGCGTGTTACATGTCGAAGTTAATGTATATCCGGGTATACACCGCCTTTACAAACGACGAAAAAGCCCGCAATCCTCTACGTTGAGGACACGGGCTTTTAACGTGAAATTAGGCGTTTAAGGCGCTACCCTTACGTGGGTATTCAGAGCGGAGTTACTGCGCTGATTTGCGGTGAAAATACGTGATAATAACTTTACTCCCAACCACGATATCTCAATACTACCTTGTCCATTATTTCCTTCTTTAGATCAATTTTATTGTCGTTTTCTCTGAGTTGGAGGTTGAAAACTATTTCTGCTGAATGTATATTAATTGCACGACCGAATACATCAAAAAACATATCAATTCCGTCAGGTGCTCGTACGGTTGTAACTTTTAGACTAACTCCGTGATTCTCAGCGTCTAAGTTCAACGAAAGGGCAGCTCTTTCGATTGCTTTTATTAACTCTTGTTTCTCCTTCTCTTTTTCCTGTTCTATTCGTTCCTTCTCTAGTAACTCGTTATGTAACTCCACTAACTCTTTAAAGTAGTCCATTTAGCAACCCCCTACACTTAGTTATATATCGGAACAGGCACAACAAACCCGATCAGTGTACCCAACACCCCGCACGCGATCGCTAACGACATGATTATGACGCCCTGAACGTCCTTACCGGACTTTTTCGTCAAGTATCCGAACACAACGCCAGCGGCTCCGATAAGTAACGGGAAGAACAACAGCGATACGACAACGCAAAGCCATCCGAGTATTGGATAAACGTTAGGCTGCGTCTTCTTCCGTTCAAATCGTGCTTCGAACTTATCGCTCTCCAAACCGAATCCCCCTCCGTTATCTCACGTTTACCTAAATAATACCATTGGACTAGTCCGTTGTCACTACGGATTTTAGCTCGGGCGGCCTTGTAAATAGCGGCCCCGATATAAACAAATATAATAATATATTGTCAATATGGAGCTTAAAGAGTATAATAAAATAAAAAAGGATCGCTACGAAAAGAAAACATAGCGATCACAATTACTATCTTTTACCTTTTAAATTCGCTACTAGAAAGATTAGCATGGTAAAAATTCCAAACAAAAGCATAAGTAGCAGTGTCTGAAATGTGGACATGCTAGTTCACTCCTTTCCTTTAATATGGGTTAGGATTATTTGTCGTATTCTCTGTCTATTCTATATTATTTTATTATAATTTTCTACAAAAAATACCGCCCACCTCCGAAGAGATGAGCGTTTGTGTCGCGATTTACCGTTTGCGCTCTTTCTGAAGTGGACTAATTACGTTATTCATAGGCGTAAACTGGTCGTGCTTCTCTTTAATCGACTTGTCCGAAAGATGTGTATATCTCGCTACCATGCGGAGGTCAGTGTGGCCCATGATCTCCGCCAGATAACGCTCCGATCCTCCGTTTTCAAGAAACATCGTCGCGCTCGTATGGCGGAATAAATGAGGATGTACGCGTAAGGTAAGTCCAGCCTTTTTAACGTACCCCTTCAGCCGATCCCGGAAACGGTCATCGCGTACCGGCCCTCCATAATTCGTAAGGAACACGTAATCCGAATCAAAGTCCTCGCACTCCTTTAGTAGCTCTCGGATAAGCCTTGCGGTCCGCTGCTGTATCGGCACAGTCCTTCCGCGTCGTGACTTTGTTATCATCTCGCTTAGATACAGCGTGCCTTCCTCTGTATTCACTTCCGTTTTCTTTAACGAAAGAACTTCGTTTATGCGCATAAAAGAGTCGATCAATACATTCATGATTACATAATCGCGGAATCCCGCATACGTCCGCTGGTCCGGCTGCGCTAGAAGCTTTTTCAAGTCCTCTACGCTCATAATCGTTATCTTCTTCTCCGGTTCCTTAACCTTCTTAATTTTAGCGGTCGGGTCCCGTTCAATAAGCCCCTCGTCCTCCAAGAACCGAAACATTGTCCGTATTGATTTAAACTTTGTATTGACCGTCACAGGAGCCAGCCCTACCGTTCTGTCGCGTTCGTGTTTATGCGGATGGTCGTGAAACTTCCGCTTGCTGTGAAGAAGATGCGCAATGAACGAGCGTAGCAATTCCGGTGTTATCGCTGTCACTGATCTTTCGATATTAACTTCGTCTAGGTAAAAACATAAACACCCGTAACTTTCCCGATACATCTCCAACGTCCTCGGCGCACGCCCCTCCGCTATCTTCGCGTGATAGAAAACTTCGAACAACTCATCAAGAGACTTCGCCGCCCCCTTCCTTCCGTTCTTATACCGCTTGCCTGTCCGATTATCCAAAACAAAAACGCCCCCTACCGTTAATTTATACGATAGAAGACGCAGACCCTTCGTAAAGCTAGGCGCGCACACCTGCACCCTTTCCGCCTCGTCCAGCTGTCAACAAACGCTGATACAACGGGGGATTAGCGGCCAACTCCGAAATAGGTGACCCCAAGGGCGCGCGCTACCTGACTGCGCCATACCCCGATATAACCATTGTATGTAAACCGATGTTGTTATTTTCCATTATAAGGTGACCATAAAATCCTGTAAATCCATTTTTCTAAAAATCACGCAGTTGATCAAAAAGCTCAAACAACAGATCTCTGTCAATGAGAGTTTTTCTTTGCTCACCAAGCTGCTGCTCCACTAGATCCAATAGACCTGACAGCACCATATAGATTTCTTCGCGCTCTATTGTTTCGATAAACCCGGTACGACGATCCAATTTGTTAAAAGCTTCTGTATATTCCGTCACCAGCGATTTCAATCTTGCATTCACTGTATTGATGTCCATCTCTTCATCCATTGTTCTTGCAATCGCCAGCATTTTTTTATACAGTTGGGCGGATTTTTTGGCATTGGCTGCTGTAATCTGCTCGCGTCCATCCCAATCCCGAAACGGATTGTCCAGATTTTCAGCCAGCCATTCCGGTTTGCGTGCTTTGGTAATGGAGAGGTCTAGTCCACGTGGGACTTCTTTTTTGTAAGCAGCCTTAATCAACTTGCCTGCGTCTGCTGGTAAGCTGGTCATCCACAACATGGACAAATGTGGCAATCGGTCTGGAGTAGGAAATTCTTCACCCGTGAATCCGAACAGGTCGTATGTAGTGAATTGGCGCAGCTCCTTGAGTTGCTCTAAGCTGTGCAGATTAGAGATGATTCCCGGCTTGCCCCAGATCCGTAATTCATATAGATGAGGGAAACGCGCGACAATTTGCTGCATATTGATTTCGTTAACACCAGTCAAAGAAAGCCCATTTAAGCGATCAAGTCCGTGAAATGTAGGAACATCGGCAGGTTTTTGAATATCCATCCATCGTCCATCCTCATGAGCATGAATCGTCAGACGGGGTGAAAGATTGCCACTTAACATGAGTTGTTCCAGGTCCTCGTTCAGATAAAGTTCTTCGATACCTTCTGCATTTAAAATAAGCCGACTTACATGACTATTTCTGAGATCCAGTTGGCTTGAGCTACATGATGCGAGCTGAAGTTCATGAATCAATGGATTACTATTTACATAATGAATCAGTGCTTGATCTGCGTTATTGGTGTGGATAGTCATCAGGCAAGGAAGCTTGTCCAATTCAGACATATCGTGTACTGCTTGCAGGATCGTATCGTTAATTTTACTGGTATCCCGGCGTATGCTCTGACCCCCGATCTCAATCAAGGTGTCATCGTTTGCAGCAGCTTTAAATTGTTCCCGTTTACCCGGATCAATCTTTTCCCAATTACGCTGACGATGCAGGCTTCCTCCAACATGCCACCCACCACTGTAACTGTTCGTTTCCTCCTGAACTAAGGGTGGGATATTGCCGACCAAAGTATAGTTAGGCGGGACATTGGCTCCGACAAAACTATGATCTAAGCGATTGTTCCAGAAATAAAAATCGCAAACGAGAGGTTTCATCGTATGTAGTTCTGCCCCATCCGGTAGACGATCTCCTGTCCAATCCAGTTCAAGTACAGCGGCAAGCTGTGGGTTTCTTTTAGAATCAGTCTCTCTAAGCATGGTGATCTGACAGGCTACATATTGCTGCAATTTGTCCGAGTACACACAATAAATATCTCCAACGGATGGTATCATCGTAATCTCCTTTATGTAACATGATTCTGTAAAAATTTTTTTTTTTAGTATAGCAAAAGATTCTACTGGTGGTTCACTTCTAATCTCAAAAAAAGTTGACAACGTTTTCAGATCATGATAACTTATCCGTGAGGCTTGTTACCGGTAATGCGGGCAAAACCACAACGGAGATGATGATGTTTATTTCTGTTGTAGTTTTGCTCTTTTTTATTCCTCAAAATGGGTGGTTCAATGTGATAATTAAACAAATCTTCAACAATAATATTGTCAGTACGGTGGATGATAAAAATCAGGAGCTGCTTATCCTCGGCCGGGGTATCGGCTTTAACTTCCGTGCGGGTGACCCGATTGATGAAAATCGGATCGAGAAAATTTTCCGTCTTCAGGATGCAAATATTTATGAGAAGTTTAAAGCGACTGTCATGGAAGTTCCGATTGATATTTTACAAGTCACCGATGACATTGTTAGTCTGGCGCGCACACAGTTGAACAAAAAAATAAGTGACGGTATCTATGTATCCCTATCCGATCATATTCATTTTGCCATACAGCGTATGGAGCATGACATGATCGTACGTAACCCATTATCATGGGAAATTCAGCATTTTTATAAGGCTGAGTATGACGCTGCCAAAGAATCGTTAACGCTTTTGCGCGAACGTCTGGGTATTGAATTCTCTAAGGAAGAGATTTGTAATATTGCCCTTCATTTCGTGAATGCTGAAATTAACGATTCGATGAATGATGTCACTCATATGATGCAGTTGCTTCAGGAGATCATGAACATTATTAAATATCATTTTAATGTGGAATTTGATGAGGACAGTGTGAATTACTTCCGTTTTATTACACATCTCAAATATTTTTGCCAGCGCGTTATTACGCATTCAAGCCATGATGATGCAGAAGAATATTTGTATGAAGTCGTGAAGAAAAATTATGCGGACACTTTTAAATGCATTGGTAAAATCGAAAGATTTATTCAAAAGAACTATAAGTACACCATGACGCATTCTGAGCAATTGTACCTGACACTGCATTTGGAGCGTCTCATCAAAAGAAAATAGAATATTTTTCAAGGCTTGTCACTGTTAAATCAGGCAAAACCTGAATGAAAAAGGCTCACGATACGTGGGTCTGCTCATTCGGGTATTTTTTTACCTAAAAATGGGGGAATTCAAGATGGATCAACAGGAAATAGCCCAAAAAATTGTGGCCTCCGTTGGTGGAACAGATAATATTAATTCTGTATATCATTGCGTTACACGCTTGCGCTTTGATCTCAAGGATAACGGCAAGGTAAATCAGGATGAATTAAAGAAGCTGGACAAGGTTATGGGCACAAATATATCTGGTGATCAATTTCAGGTCATTATCGGCAATGAAGTGGCCACAGTATTCAATGCGATGGCACAGCTATATCCTGTTTTAAAGAGCGACTCCAGCGAAAAGAAACCTTCTGAAAAAAAGAAACAAAATGCTATCTCCAGATTGTTTGAGTTCATTGCAGGTGTATTTGCTCCTATTTTGCCTGCCATTGCCGGTGCAGGTTTGCTCAAAGGTTTGATTGCTTTGCTCGTATCCGTGGGCTGGCTTACAGCGGGCACGGATACGTATCGAATTATCTCAGCGATCGGAGACGGAGTCTTTTATTTTCTACCGCTATTGATTGCTGTGAGTGCCGCCCGAAAATTCGGTTGTAACCCTTATGTCGCCGTTGCCATCAGTGCAGCACTCATGTACCCGGACATGGGAACGTTATTATCGAGTGGTCAAGCTGTTTCCTTTATAGGTATTCCGGTTACTGCCGTTACCTATGCGTCCTCCGTTATCCCTATACTTCTGGCCATTTGGCTGATGTCTTATATCGAAAAAGGCGTAGATCGTATCATTCCTTCTTCTTTTAAGCTATTACTTGTCCCATTGATTACGATGCTCATTGTCGTTCCGGTTACATTGATCGCTATTGGACCGCTGGGTACTCTGATCGGTAATGGATTGTCAGGCGGTATTAATTGGCTGATTTCCGAAGGCGGCTTGTTCGCAGGTATTATTTTGGGCGGAGCTATGGCGCTGATCGTGATGACAGGCATGCACTATGCGCTAGTTCCAGTCATGATCAGTAATTTGGCGAAACTGGGTTTTGACAAGTTTCTGCCGCTGACCTACATCTCCAATATGGGGCAGGCAGGAGCAACCATGGGAGTATTCTTCCGTGCAAAGAATAAGAAGCTGAAATCTGTAGCATTTTCTACAAGCCTGACAGCACTTATGGGTGTCACCGAGCCTGCTATGTATGGGGTTAATATGAGATATAAACGGCCTTTTGTGGCGGGTATGATCGGTAGTGCCGCAGGTGGTGGCTTCTCCCTTGCCTTTGGTGCGAATGCCTATGTACTGGCGGGCAACGGTGGGATTCCGGGGCTACCTGCACTGATTGGACCGACGTTCTGGTATGCATTTGGCGGTATGGTAATCGCATTCGTTGTAGCCTCAATCGCAGCTATACTGATGGGGATTAACGAAGAACAGAACGACGAAGATGTGCAAACCACGAGCGAAACGGCCGTCTCTCCAGCAAACCGTGACAGCTCAACGGGTTCCTCTAATGAGATACAGGAGGATGTAAATATTCCAGCTTCGAATGAGACGATCTATGCTCCAATGACAGGTCGATCGATTCCACTAAAGGAAGTGAATGATCCGACATTTGGTGACGAATTGATGGGTAAAGGCGTGGCCTTTGTTCCTGCCATTGGCGAATTGTCCTCACCTGTGAGCGGCACCGTGCTGAATGTGTTCAAAACGAAGCACGCCATGGTGATTCGCAGCAACGACGGTGCAGAGCTGCTCATCCACGTTGGCATCAATACCGTTAAGCTTCGCGGGCAGTTTTTTGAGGCTCATGTTCAGGCTGGTGATGTAGTTCAAGCAGGCGATAAGCTGCTCACGTTTGATCTGGAGCATATCGCAAAAGAATATGATATCACAACAGCCATGGTTGTCACCAATACAAGCGATTATCAATCTGTTTTTCCAATCAAGCTGGGGGATATCATCATGAAGGAACCCGTACTGAAGGTAGAAATCTAAAAAACGATAAAGGAGCTCACACTTATGAGTAAAGCACAAGTATTTCCCGAGAACTTTCTATGGGGAGGCGCTATCGCCGCCAATCAAGCTGAGGGCGCATTTGACGCAGACGGCAAAGGCTTGTCTACCGCAGATATGGTTCCTTATTATAAGAAAAAAGATTATGCCAATCTTAGTGCCCTCATGCACGTATCCAGTGAAACGATCACGGAGGCCATGGAAACAAAAACAGCTGAGGGTTATCCGAAGCGTTATGGAATAGACTTTTATCATCATTTTAGAGAAGATATTGCGTTATTTGCCGAGATGGGCTTCAAAACATTCCGTCTTTCCATTAACTGGAGCCGCATTTTCCCTAATGGAGATAATCAGGAGCCGAATGAAGCTGGCCTACGGTTCTATGACAATGTTTTTGACGAGCTACACAAATACGGTATCGAACCTCTGGTTACGCTATCCCATTATGAAATGCCAATGACACTGGTGTTGAATTATGGTGGTTGGGCAAACAGAAAAGTCATTTCGTTCTTTGTGAAGTATGCCGAGACCGTTATGAACAGATATCAGAATAAAGTGAAATACTGGCTGACGTTCAATGAAATCAATACAACCCTTATTGAACCTTTCACAGGCGGCGGAATTGTCGGGGACAAGGAAGATAATCTGCTGCAAGCGTCCTATCAGGCATTACACCATCAGTTCGTCGCCAGCAGCCTGGTAACCAAAAGAGCACGTGAAATCAATCCGGCGTTCCAAATCGGCTGTATGCTAGCCAGAATGATCCATTATCCTGCTACGAGCAGCCCGGAAGATGTACAGCAAGCTCAGATCGACAACCAGATGAACCTGCTTCACACCGATGTCCAGGTACGCGGTAGCTACCCGCCAATCATCAAGCGTTATTTTGAGGATCATCAAATTCACATCGTAAAAGAAGCAGAAGACGAGCAGATTTTGAAAGAAAATACTGTCGACTTTATTTCCTTCAGCTATTATACATCCCTCGTCTCCACTACAACGCCGGAGAAGTATGGAGTTACTGGAGGTAACCTGTACAGTACCGTCAAAAATCCAAATCTGAAGGTGACGGAATGGGGCTGGCAGTTGGACCCGATTGGCTTGAGAACGGTTTTGAAAGAATTGTATGATCGCTATCAATTGCCTTTGTTTGTGGTAGAAAACGGGTTGGGAGCCAAGGATACTGTCGAAGAAGACGGCTCCATTATAGATGATTACCGGATTGACTATTTCAGACAGCATATTGAACAACTAAAAGAAGCTATCCTGGATGGCGTTGAGGTGATTGGCTACACCAGTTGGGGAGCAATTGATATCATCAGTGCATCCACTTCAGAAATGTCCAAACGCTACGGATTTATTTATGTCGATCAGGACAACGAAGGCCACGGAACCCTTAACCGCAAAAAAAAGAAAAGCTTCGACTGGTATAGAAAAGTGATTGCTACGAATGGCGAGGATTTGGGTTAATTTAGATTAGAGACTGCCCCTCATTTGTGAGTCAGGAATCAAACACCTGGCAAGTTAACCAGCCAGTCGTCGGATATCAACCGACGGCTGGTTATTTAGTTTATGTTGCACCTCATACTACGCCAAACGAGTTTAAAAATAACTCCCCAGTCCACCCTACTATGATTATCGTTAATAGTAGAATTTAAAAGACAGATGGTCCGATACGATGCAAACTCAAATTTTAATATGACATTAAAGTCACTTTTCTGTACAATATTCCTGCTTTTGACTATTATTTTACTTAGGCATCTAAAAACCGCTTTGAAAGCGAAAGGGATGGAACTGTGACTGGATTAAAACAAATACTCAGAAACAAGAATTATGTCAGGTTTTTTCTGGCAACCTTCGCCTCACAAATGGGAGGAATTATCGGGGTTACAGCATTCATGTTTTATTTGTTGAAACGGTTTACAAATCAGCCATACTATGCAACGCTTGCCGAGTTAATGTATTCGCTTCCGATGCTGGCAGTATTTCTCGTGGTTGGAGTGCTGGCAGATCGGATGGACCGACAAAAAATTGCTGTTAATTGTGACTGGATCAGCGCTTTTTTATCCTTATGTTTGCTTATTTTTATTTGGGTCGATTCGATTCCTTTGATATTTGCCCTCCTCTTCATCCGTAGTGCTGCCTCCAAATTTTTCTTTCCAGCCGAAAGTGCCATTATACAGGGGATATTAAACGAAGATGATTACACCATTGCCGCAGGCCTCAATCAAATGATGGGGAGTCTTTTCATGTTATTTGGGGGAACTCTGGGGGCCGTCATTTACTGGCATCTTGGAATTACTGGAGCGATCCTAATTGATGCTGTTTCTTTTATTGTGTCTGCACTGCTCATTCGTTCCTGCAAAATTCCAAAGGAAGTACGCCTTCCGAACGGGGCACATCAATTTAAACAATTAAAATTCAAACTGGTCATGCACGACTTTAAACAAGGGTTTCTTTACATATTACGCAACAAACTATTGATTTGGTTGGTTTCAGGATTTTTTATGTTCGGTATTTTGAATGGTGGATTTAGCGTTTTACCGATGTTTATTCTTAAATATAAGCTAGCTCCAGGCAACTATGAGCAATATATGGTATGGACAGGTATTATTTTTGGAGCTGGTGTGTTGCTTGGTACCCTAATCGCTTCTCTCATCTCCGCCAAGCTAAAGCTACACCAAATGATTGCAGCGGGAGTTCTGGTAGCCGGAATGGGTATGTGCACACTTGGATTTGTTAACCACCTCTATGCTTTTCTGATTATCAACTTTGTCATTGCACTGATACTTCCGTTCATTAACATTGGCATAGGAGGATGGCTTCCTCGTATTGTAGATCCTCAAATGATGGGACGTGTGCAAGGTTTAATTAATCCGCTAATGATGCTGTCCCAATCTCTTACATTGGGTTTCATTGCTGTAAGCTTTCCTTCATTTATTTCAATTGAAGCCTTATTTTTATTAGTCGGGATCTGTACCGTTATTGTAGGAATATATTACACTATTGTGCTCCCCCGTTATGCTGATTACGGCACTTCTTCTAACGCCCTTCAGGAATCTTTATAGGCAGATTAAAAGAGTCCTAAGTTGAATTGCCACTTCTGTCTCCATATCCAGTGCAGAGGTGGCTTCATCATAGCTCCCCTCAAATGCTCCACAAGCACGTACATTATGGTAGATACAAAAGTTAAGAGGTCAAAAACGGAGATCAAGGAGTTAACCATGCAAAGCAAAAAAGTGTTAATACCCGCAGCATTACTTCTTTTAATACAATTAAGCGTTCCTGTCTGCTATACCTTTGCGCAGGAGATCCTTATCATAGATCAAGAAACGAAAGAGAGAATCAAAGAACAATATGACTTGGAAGAACCTCTGTCACCTATACTAGAGCAGCAGCAAAACATTTTATTCGGAGGTGATTGGGGCTTTAGTCCTTCTGCCGATGCCGCGATGCTGGAATTGATCATATGGATTCGGAATCCGCTCATTTTCATCAGTCAACAACTGGTACATTCACTGAAATCATAAGCTGTTTTCTATTCGGTAAGTTCCATGATATAGAGCATAAGGGTCATTTATTTTGTAGTAAGTTGTCTGCCACTTGGGGTCACTTCATCCTTCTTATTGAAAAGGTTTAATTCAATGGGTCCCCTACCATGTAGCCACAGCAGTTCATCGAATAAAAATGTCAGTCCATCCTTGGCGCATAAGCGTTCGATGATCTCCGTGACAACTTGCATAACTTCCCCTTGTACACCCTCTGCCAGTTGCAAACCTCCGCTCTCTCCGTCCAGGTAAAGATGCGTATGATATGATTGCTCCACCTTCTTCACATGGCGCAAGCACAGTATGCCATTTTCGAGGTAAAAGAAGTATTGATGGTCATAAAGAACCCCTTCGCATATCTCATACATATGAGGGAAATCATACGGCCCCTGCACCATTGAGACCCGCTCCAATCCCATTACTGATTCTGTCATAAATCCTCGCTCCATTCGTCTATTCATTTATCCAATGATATTAAAGACTAAAGAATTCATTAAAATATTTAAAACGTTGTTATGAGCATTACTACTTATTGTATTTGTGTTAATATCCTTTCTTCTACAGATGGTTTGTTCTAAACTAGGTGTCTGGACGATAATTTATTGCTAATTGTAAAACGTTTTGGTACGATAAGCATATTACTACAACGTTCACAAATAACATCCCAATAAACTCAATGCACATTACAGTGTTACTTTTATTGTTTTCAGTATATATTCAACAGCGTATATTGTCAATACTTCGATGTTACTTTTTAACACTATAGAATGCATTTAGCTGGAGGAAAATATGATAAAGATTCATCTTTCCCGTATTATGGGCGAAAAACGAGTAAATATTGCCGAGCTTTCCCGCATGACTGGATTACATAGAAACGGAATCACCAAACTTTACAACGAAGAAACAGACGGTGTGAAATTTGATACGCTAGATAAAATTTGTAAAGCTCTAGACTGCCATGTTCAAGATGTAATCGAGTATGTTGAGAATGATACAGACTAGATCCCTTCCGTTTATTTAACCCCTCCTCACGCATTATTTGTTTAGGATTAGCAACATAGTGACTGTTGCTAATTTCAAAGCATTTTGATCCTATGAAGGCATCAATCTAGATTACTTATAATCTTGTTAGCTAGGTTACTTAATTGCATGTATAGACTTCTCTTTTATTTATGTCAACTAGTTTACTTAATTACTTTGGAGGAATTGTTGTGATTAGATTTTCTCTTGATAAAATCATGAAGGATCGTGGACTCGAACAAAAAGATGTTGTTTCTATTACGGGAATTAATCGAAATACGGTTAAAGCTTTGGCCTCCAACGCAAACGCCCGAATTGACTTTCCAACCTTGAATACACTTTGTAGAACCCTTGGCGTACTCCCTGGTGAACTAATCGAATACTTGCCGGAAGACGATGAAGAGAGCCGTTAATTTGCTTACGGCTCTTTGTTCTTTACAAGCTAGATGAATGTGTACTTATAAATACTAGATGCCCCCTATTACAATTCCAAATACGAGCCACCACTTAGCAGATTCATCGTTTGCTCGTATAGCCGCACCAGTAAGTCTCCTTTCGCTTCCTCATCTGTAATGTAATACTCAAACGTCATATTTACTTTTGTATAAAAGAAAAATAAGTTAAAAGCAAGTCTCTTTGAAATGACTTCTTGGTCTTTTGAAAGCTTAGTTAACTGCTCCATACAATCCAACAGCTCATTGAACTCTTTTTGCAAAACAACCCCTCTTGATCTCATTTGAGGAAGCACAATATGCATCAATTTTTTTATTAGATTTTCTAATTCAGTTTGATTGATCGTCGTCAATCCCTACCTATTCAGTGGTTTTAGATGTATGCTCTCCACATATATAAAATCATCTTCCATTTAAAAGATTCCCTCCTACTACACTATCTTAATTCGAAGCAAAATTCACGGTAACACCACCTGATACCAAGATTGTTAAAAGATCTGTGAAATATTGCTGTGGTGAAAATCTATAGCACGTCTCTTTTTGATCCCACTCTTCCTCATATCTTTTCAAAAAGTAATGCGCGTTTTGCCAATGGATCGTGAACGGTCCAATAGCTCCAAAACCTCCACAGAGACAGTCCGATATACTGTCCAAGCTAAACCCATAGTACCCTCCGGGTCCATTAATCGCTTCACCAAGTGCTATAAAAAATGTTGTGAAATCCAATATGTATTCCCCGTCTAAAGTGTAGACTTCTCCTCGTTTATCCAGTTTGGAAGAATGATTAGATGAAGAATGTATTCTAGTCACATTTAGCCATCCGAACCGTTCTTCTTTAGAGAAGCCTTGCCATATGCTATTTTCAAGCGGCTGAGCTCCCTTTAAAAACTCCCATAATTTTAATTCCACAGGAGAGAGCTTCGTTTCAAGTATACCTGTTAACTCCAGATTGAAGTTTCCTTTATTGTAATTCAGTTTATGGATTATGTAGGATTCAGGTAGGTGATAATAATAGCTTCCAATCACTTTTTCTTCATCATTTAAAATAGCAATATACAAGCTGTATACAGATTGTTTTGTCTTTGTTATGCTTCCTATGAAATCCTTATTAAATACAAATTGTTCAAAAATCATTTTTTCGTACGTTTCAACGATGAGTTCACCCGTTAAGCCAACCACATCTCTACAATAGCCAACTGTGAGTCCACTTTCAGCGTCAATGACAGCAAATCTATATTTCATATCACACCTCTTTTTGTAAAATTTCCCTTAAAATAAAAGTGGATTATACCTTGGAGTTAATCCATAAACAATTCCCCTAAAACAGCCATTATTCGCATATATAACTGTGGTAATAAATCACCCGGTTCTTCACCTTCTTTTACGTAGACTAGTTCTGTTTCCACAGTGGTATACAAACGAAATAGTTTATATGCGAGACTCTTAGAGATGACCTGCTTGCCTTTTAAAATCTCACTCAACTGATCAAGGCAATTTAATATTTTATTAAATTCATGATGTAATATTATATTTTTCACTTTCAAAGCAGGAATTACTATCAAAATAAGATTAGATAACTTATTTTCCAATTCATCTTCTATCATGACCATTCCCCCTCATTACAAAAAAGCGAAAAGAATCTTTAAAGTGAAAATATTTTAAAATCCCATTGGAAGAGTATATTTTTATTTACATATGATAACAAATATATCTCTTTTGTATATAGCGAATATTATCGAGATAAAAAGCAAAAAAATATTTTAATCTCTGTATAAATAGCTTACTTTCACTTCATCCATTGATTTTATATAAACAAAATGTTATATTGTCTATAAAATAATCAACATTTAGTCGAGGTGTTTATTAAAATGGATCATTCTGAACTATTCTGGAATGCTGGAATTGAGGAACTGAAGCGTGGGTATATCCGTCAGGAAGAACAGGTGGTTTGTCTGCTGGACGGACAGCGCTACGAGCAGGGAATCATATATCAGGATGAAGGGGTATTTTATGACGCGGAGCGGTATATGCGTCTTCATATTGAGCGGACGTACGGTTCGGTCTTTGACTATTTGGTTGGCCTGGACAAAAAGCTGACCGGACTGACGGATCATCAGAATCGATTGCTCCAGTTGTTTTATCAAGGCATGGGCGATGCGGATATTCAAAAGGAAACCGGAATCGGCAGTGCATCCACCATCCGCAATCATCGCTTTGGTCTCAAAGAAAAGGAACGTCAGGCCAAGGTATTTCTCACCTTGATGGAGCTGTTAAAGGAAAAAGACCGCCACGCTCCCACTATCGTCGAAGTGCCGGTACAGGCACGGATGGTGGATGAACGCTACAACATTACCGAAGACGAAAGACAAAAGGTTTTGGCAAAGTATTTTCCAGATGGTACACAGGGTCGCTTGAAAACCTTCAAAATGCAGGAAAAGCATAAGTTGATTGTACTGCGTGAAATTGCGGGACGTTTTGAGATAGGACGGACGTATCATGAGAAGGATATTAATGCCATTTTGCAGGAAGTGTATGACGATTATGTCACGGTACGAAGATATATGATTGAATATAGTCTACTGGATCGCAAGCCGGATGGCAGTGAATATTGGTTGAAGGAATCTTGAAGCACGATATTTGTAAAATAAGGAGGACTCAAAATGAATCGAAGAAAAGAACTGGTGCAGCAGTATATGGAGATCAAGACAGAGGCCGGAATCTACTGCATTCGCAATACACACAACGGGAAAATTTTTGTTGCTGGTACACCTAATTTAAAATCATTGAACGGTCGTCGGTTTGAGTTACAAATGGGAACTTGTCAGAACCAACAATTGCAACAGGAATGGAATGAGTATGGCGAAGATGCGTTTGAGTTTGAGGTGCTGGAACTTTTGAAGAAAAAAGATTCGGAATTCTTCGATGTCAAAGATGCACTGGCCAAGCTGGAGCAGACCTGGCTTGATCGGCTCCAGCCTTACGGAGAAAAAGGATATTTGTAAAATTACCAATCCGCGCGATATTCTTCTCGAAGGATAGCAAAAATAACAGCATCGACAAACTGGCCTTTTTCATAAAAATAGTCTCTCAAGTGCCCTTCTTGGGTAAAACCACTTTTGAGCAATAACCGTCTGGAGCCTTCGTTATCTGGATCAATGAAGGCTTCAATACGGTGAACCTGCGGTAAATGAAATCCATAATGAATCACTGCCTTCATCGCTTCTGCCATCAGGCCCTGTCGCCAGTATTCGGGTGCCAGCTCGTAGCCGATTTCAATACGGGAGTGCTTCTTGTGCCAGTTATGAAATCCAATAGTACCAACTACACGTTCAGGAGCTTCTCTTAACGTAATCCCCCAACGAAAGCCCTCTTGCTTTTCATATTTGGATTGCATGGAACGAATAAAATGTTCTGCTTGCTTTACCTCCGTAAAGCTTTCCAGATCATAATATTTCGTAACCTCATCTTTGGAGAAATAGGCGAACACATCCTCCGCGTCTCCCAACGTAAGCTGTCTTAAATGCAAGCGGCTGGTTTCCAGCACCGGAAATATTTCCTTTGTCATCATCTATCTCCTTCCTCATATATGAAGATACTAATTCATCAGCCACCAGCCGATTCCGACCATCACCCCATTGATTAAAAATAATAAAATACTTGCCTTCCATTTATTTATTCCACTTGTTTGAAAAAATCCAGTCACTGTACTACGGCACATAAACACCGTAAACAGCAAATTCCAAACAATACGCATACCATACTTTACGTAGTATAGGGCAGGACTTAGATGTACGCCCCCCAACATTGGAGGTACATTTGGAATAAACAGGATCGCACACGTATAACGCATCGTTTCATATGTAAAATAAAATACAGCCAGCCACCAGGCCCATTTCTTGCCAAATAACATCCCGACACCCGCAGTTGCCCCCGACAAACCGAGCAAAGCGATGAACCCTTGAAACATCCCCCTGCAAATCCCCACCAGCGTAGAAGGCTCATTCAACGCATTAAGCGTCAACAACTGTGTCACCAGCAGAAGAGCTCCATTAAAAATCAATAAAATAGCTGCAATACTTACACCTAAAGGCCGCTCAAAAACTACATTCGTTACATAGTCTTCTACTTCTTTTTTCGTATACAAATCCGACACTTCTTCTACTCTCCTAACCCAATCATATACATCCATTTTCGGACGGGTACAATAACAGTGTGTTTTCGCCTCATTCAGATATATCGGCTTTTAGGAAAATATGGTTTAGATCGTTAACAGAATCCCAAATAGAGTAATATCTAACCTTATACTACCATTCCAAGATGAGCTCTGACAAACAAAAGGATTAAAGTCCCACCTTCCTCCTTGGTCATTCTCCAAGCAATCATAGCTGCGTTGCCCAAAATCAAAACAATGGAGGACGTTATTATGACTGTAACCGCCGGGAAATTACACGATAGCAAGGAATTTTTTCATAAGTACGGTATTCAAACAGAATCGCCACAGCCTTGGGAAGATGGTATGAGACTGAGCAAGGAGCTAAAGCCGGGACAATGGGAATGGTGGTATACGGATGGTCATTTTACGAATGGATTATTTTTCGTAGCTAGTTTACATATCATAGCAATGGGAAACCTTTTATGCCCGCTTTGGCGCGATCACTTCTGTCGATCTGCATATAGAGGCAAGCATATCACTGCAAAAGGGCATTCCACACTGGAGAACATGGACTTTTTCGGCAGACAAAAATAAATCGTCTCACAACCGAAACTGCTATATCCTATTCCATCCTATCGACACTGTATGAGCTTCAGATACAGTGTCGTTTTTTTCGTTTTATGAACACGGCATTTTCACATAGGATATAATGGAATATTGTGCAAATGCCCCTGTTCCTGAAGCTTCTGAAATTCTATGGAGGCGGCGGCAATCATATCATCCACTGTGTCTATACTTACCCGAAGCAGCAGCAGCTTTGTTTTTATAATGGAGGAAATCAGCACATCGAGCGGGTACGCTAGTGCATCCATACTGAACTGGTTCAGCAATTCAAACTCACCGGATACGGACATCACGGAGCTTAAATACAGCTCTTCTTCGCTCCAATCTGAGGATGAGCCGACCCATTGACTGAAAAAATCATTCATAATCTGAACATACTCGCTTCGCAGCACGTCTATACGGGAAGCCTGAATATAGATGCGGAAAATGTGCTCATCCTCAGTAATCATGTGAATAAAGGCATGGACCGTGAGTGCATATTTCTCCAAGGGGTCAAGCTCTTTGCTCAGTACGTTATTCAGCAATTCGTGTATATTGCCTCGCCCAATCTGCGCCGCTTCTGCAATTTGCCGAATGGTGGTGGTGCTGTAGCCTTGGAACATGAATAATTCAGTTGCTTTTTGCAAAATTACATTTTTTAATTCTGCCTGATGATCCATGAATGTCGTTCATTTTCTTTATAATGGGTTCAATCCAAAAGCTCTTGCAGCGCCTGTTTATACTTTGCTATTCGTGCTGTATCCTTCTCCGTGGGATGAGGGATGCGTTCCAGATTCATATTCTCCTGAATATCCGCTATTTTCACCGCTCTGGACAATGGATTGTTTTTGGCTCGCCGTATAAAATCGCTGTATTCCTCTCCCTCGTTCCGTGTGAGCCCTTCCACCGCTTCAATGATGTGGTTGCCAAAGCCCGCTTCTTTCAGTTGATCCGCTGTGACCTCTGTATCCTCCATCACATCATGCAGCACGGCTACTATTTTTTCATCCATCCCCTCTACTCGATTCATGACCTGAAGCGGGTGAAAAATATAAGGCTGACCGCCCTTGTCCGTCTGTCCCTGGTGAGCCTGTGCGGCAATTGCAATCGCTGTTTCTATGTTCATTGTGCGCCCCTCCATGCTCTGCTTTTTACCTTTGAACACCCTTAGCCATTATGAACGTAATCGTGTTATTTTCGTGGCTTCATAACCTTTAGATGACTGGATATGCTCTACTCGATAACCGGTTCGGATATCCAAAAGCACTTCCATAAAAGGAAGGCACGGACTGTAAATAAAGCTTCCTCCAGGTCGGATTGCTCTAAGCAATTCCATATATTTGTGGGCGTATTCGTGAATATTGCCGTCCGCTTTCAGATGATGATGTATAAAATGATTGGAGAACGCCATATGAGAGATAATTGTTCCCCATGCGTCTTCCTCGAAGGTTGTCTCCAGCCAATCGCCCTGAGTCACACCTGTTCCCTTTTCAGCCAACCGATCTGTCCCATAAGCCTCAATGCCAAGAGAACGCAAATAGCCTACCAGCCGTGCCTCTGATCCGCAGCCCACATCGAGAACAGGCTCCTGCAAGCAGGCAATGTCCAATCCTAGCAGCTTTGCCTGCAATTCAGGCGTATATTCCTCACAAGGTATCCAAAAGGTAAACTCACTCTCTGCATACTTGGCAAACATCGTCCGTCCGTTGGTACGAATTAGAAAATCTCTTAAATGCCCGTAGTGCTGCTGTAGCAGTATGTTTAGTATACTCTCATTCATAGTTTGCTTTTGGAACAGCTTTTGAATCCGGGTGAAAAGTCGATCATACAATTGCGTAAGCTCATCAAGATGGTCGGAGTGAAAATGAATATACTGATTGACGCTCACAAACTGGTGCAGTGTTTTTGCCGCTACGCCCGTGACAAAAGCGGTATATTCATGCTGCCGTTTCAAGCTTTGGAGCATAAGGAGCAGTTCCGGGCTTCTCTGTGTCAGCCAATACGTCATTTCCGGTGAAGGTCCCATCAGGGCGTTCCCGTCATGCATATAAAACAAACTCCGATGCTGATTATAGAGGATTTGACCATCAATGAGTCTGTTCAACTGGGCAACCGTCATTAGCGTTTCCTCCCGTGGCTCAAGTTAAATGAAGTTCTTATTTTGCCAATGAATGCTCAAACTGTTTGCACAGCCTGACGATATCCTCTACTTTCGCCAAGGAGGTAAGCCAATGCTGCGGAATCTCCCCAAGCCCATAATAAATCCCTGCCAAGCCTCCCGTAACGGCTCCCGTTGTATCTGTATCTTCGCCCAAATGAATAGCACGCAATACAGCATCCGTATATCCGTCTGTCATCAGCAAGCTCCACAAGCTCGCCTCCAACGTATGAACGACATATCCGCTGGAGTATATTTCATGCTCAGCTAATTGAGGAATCTCCCCTGATAAAATCCGTTCAAAATGCCGCAGCTCAGGATCACCCTGAAATTGCGATTGTACATAAAGGATTGTTTCCCGGTAGCTCTCGTCCAAAGCCTTGCCACGAATCAGAAGCATCGCCATATGCACATAAAATACGCAAGCGATGATAGAAATGGGATGTCTATGTGTAATGGAGGACACTTGAGTCACAGCCTGGATCAGATCCACACTATCATGGGCTGACCCATACCAGGCGAGCGGCAAAATTCTCATCAGCGAACCGTTGCCGTTACTATATTCATCATCGCCACCTGCCAGCTCCGGCTTGATCCCATCCCGGCTGATTCGATCTAGTGCTTTACGGGTCGCGATGCCGATATCAAACACTTTACCATGCGGTGTCCAACATTCTGCATGATACCACTGCACAAATCGACGGGCGATATCCTCTGTGTCGATGCCCCTGCATGCAGTAAGGCTATCCAACAGACACAGCGTGAGCGAGGCATCATCTGACCAGGTGCCCGGTGGCTGATGATGTGTGCCGTAGCCCATCATATCCGTCAAGGGCTGCTCCCGCCGCGCCTCTCTGCTGCTGAATTCCACAGGCACGCCAAGCGCGTCCCCGATGCACAGACCCAAAATACCGTCCTTTATGTTACTCATGCCTGTCCTCTCCTTCTTCTGCTCAGAACGTAAAAGCCCTACCCAAGCCGGAACAGAGCCATCTTTGGGTAGGGCCAGCTTATTTTCTAAGTATACCATGCGTATGGAAATAGCGTTTTATGGTCAATGATTCGTCCGTACATAAGAGGATAAAGGGACATTCAGCTCACGGACACCCTGTGCTACCAGACGGGCTATTTGCTCCGCACCATACTCCTGAAAATGCGTATCGTCCTTCACCCCATCAGGGAACGCAGGATACACTCCCGGCTCCAGATGTAAAAATAACGGAAGTGTCCCTTCCGGACCAAGTGTATTATAGTACGCCACACTTAACCGGCTTAGATCGACCAGCGCAACACCTGTCTCGGATGCCGTTTCCTTCATGGCCTGCACGTATTCCGGAAAACTGATCCGATAGGAAGCACTTGCGGCATCATAATCCCTGCGGCCAACAGGGGTTATCAGCACAGGTGTAGCCCCGCGCTGTGTCGCTCCTTGAATGTAGGTTTTCAAATAGACTTTATAATCCGCTGGAGAAACATAACGCTCTTGGTTGTTGATTGCCGCATCATTATGACCAAACTGGATGAGCAAATAATCACCCGGTCGGATGGTCCGCAAAATATCGTCCAGTCTTCCTTGTACAAGGAAAGTCTTTGTGCTTCGTCCACCAATAGAACGGTTCACAAAAGTCGTCTCGTCTGTGAAAAACGGCGCAATCATCTGTCCCCAACCAGCCTGAGGCTTCATAGAGGATTTATAGGTTTGGACCGTGGAATCCCCAGCAAGATATACGAAAGGATGCTCACTCTGCGTTCGAGTCTCTTTTGGCGTAATAACCAGCGCGTTAATCTTCGGATCATTTCCCGAGAAATACAATTCCAACTGACCGTCGATGAGTGCAAGCTCAAATGTGGCCTCGACAAATTGTCCTGCTGGTTTGGCGGTAGGCTCCACCTTGACAATGGACTCGGCCTTCACCGTAATGTCTGTGCTTCCGACTGTATCCCCGGCGATCAGGGAAAGCGTATAATCCGCAGGCGGCAAATTGACGACAAAGGATGATCCCTGAACACGAACGAAATCCGAACGAATACCGTCATTTCCACCACGATCCTCTTCTTTCACCTTGGAAAGATCGGTAAATCCATAGCCTCGTTCAGGCGTATATGCATCCTTGGCGGTGACCTGAGTGTAGCCCTCAGCTATGCTTCCCGGGCCAAAGTCAAAACGAAGAGGCCCCGCGAGCTGTTTATCGGCCAATGCCTGCCCCGGAACAATTATGGTCGCAAACAACAAGCTGAACCCTGCGCATAATCCGATCATTTTACCTAACAACCTGTGACGCTTTCCCTTTTGTCTCAAGCGCAACCCTCACTTTTCAGGTTATTTGAATGACTCGTCATCGTCTATACGTGTAGTGCGTGTTGTGATACCCGCCAGCCTTTGGCAGCCTTGGTCCAACGCCCAGGATACCGCAATACCCACCGTGTACCGGACCAGATCGGCAGTCAGGAACCCTTTTCCCAACACCAGCCCGCCCAATGTCGTCGCCCGGATACTGCTAATCCAGGGAGCCTGGTACATCTGACTGAACTCAATGGCGAAACAAAACAGCAAACTGCCCCACAGCGCTACAGACAACCGACGATCCACCCACAACATCCTCAGCCCAAAGTAAATCATGCACGCCCACAAGGCATCCCCAAAATGATTGGCAACGAATTCAGGCAACCGGGAAGAAAAGGCCCGGCTTCCCAAGCCCAACAGGATAGCGATCAGCACAGCAGCCAGATACATAGCTCGGGCCTTCCAGCGAAATTTCGCACCCGCTTTCCGATTCGTCTTCCTGTTGACGTCGACGCTTTTACGAGTTCTTCCCATGCTAAATCACCTGACCTAACGTTGGAAAATCTTCGCCAAGCTGCTGGGATCTCGTCGAGTATACCCTTAGGTTAGCGCTTGCAAGAGTGCTGATATTCCTGCTGATGTCATATTGTATGCACACCAGCTTGTCTGTATTTTTCGTGATCCAATTCATCATAACGAGCCTCCGCAATATCGTACAAACGTAACTTGTAAATCAGATGATCTTCGCGCAACAACAGGGTATCCCCTCTGAAATCCCTGTCCACCGCCTTGATCGCTTCGCCCGCTTCATTTACAAACCGGACCGTATGCTGTTCCTTGAATCCACGCTCAGGTTTGAGTCGGGTTAAAATATATTGTTCATGCTTGCCATACCCTTTATCGAATAAAAATGCCTGTCCCTGCTTGATAAATCCGGATGCCCCCGAGATATGCGGATTTACAAACTCTACGCTGCGTCGGTCGGTTATTTGTCCAAGATGAAAATCCATATAATAATAAAACCAGACTTCTTCATCCGAAATGACATTAAGCGCATAACAGTCAGAGATTTCTGCCGCCTGATTGGTATACAGCTTTGTTCCGTCACTGCTAAAAGCGACCAAACCGGATTCGCCTATCGGCGTTGCCCAGCCATAGTTGCCGAACACACCCTCATCAAAATATCCCACCCAGATCACACCACTAGCGGTTGTTTGCACATTTTGAATGCCATCACCCAGCAAAAGTTCACGGATTTTCGCACCGCTGCTGCGATTTAAGATTTTGCCATTCAAATCATACTGGTCTGAACCATAATAGCTACATCTGGCACCAACCAACAACAATTGCTCCTCCCCTAACGGCTGCACAAAATGATAATTAAACTTCTGTCCAGAAAGCAGCAGTTCCTCCATATGATCGCCATCGAGCATTAACACTTTGTATGTATGCCCATCCGATGTTCGGGAAGGAACAAACATCCCCTGCTTCCTTTCCGGCGCACGGTCAATCAGTAAAATATACAGGCTGTCGTCAAAGCCAATGGAGGAGGAAACGACTTCAAAACCATCTGTGTATGCACGAATATCGGCATAAAGCTGAAGTTTGTGCTTGATTGTTGTCTGCTTGCTTTTTCGGTTCATATATTGTATCCTCACTCCACTTCTGATGCTAAAATGCTAAAATTCAATACCGCGTACCTTGGCAAAAATCATTTGGCTGGCCAGTGTTCCCTCTTCATCATACTCAACATTCCGCAAAATGCCCTCCAGCGTAAAACCTGCCCGTTCTGCTACCTTGGCGCTGCGTGTATTTCTGGAATCACAACGAATCTCGAGCCGATTCGCCTCCAAATGCTGTATGGCAAAATCCGTGATACCGTGTACTGCCTCTGTTATCATGCCTTTCCCTGTGCAAGACGTTCTGAGCCAGTATCCGATTTCAAACTTGCGTGCAGCCCAGTCAATTCGGTGCAAGCCGCTGCTCGCTACAAAAGCTCCCGATGCCGTCTCAAATACGTACAACATCATGTCAGACCGGTCCAGAAATTGAAGTCTGGCTTGGCGTGAACGGATTTCAGATTCCTCTGGCGTAGGAAGATTTCTTGCAAAAGGCAACCAAGGACGCAATTCCTCCACACTCTCCCGCATCGCTTCATTGACCATTGCCCCATCACCCCACTGTGGAGCGCGAATCGTCAACCGTTCTGTCTGGAATTGCTCCGGAAACGATAATAAGATGGGTCTAGTCTGATCCGTCTGCACCTTACTCATGATGCTCCCTCCTCCATATTACCGGAATAGCTGACATCCTCCAGCCAACCAATGATTTCGCGCAAACTGCCAATCCTGTAATCCGGTACAATACCCGTTTCCTGCCACGGCATAAAGCCCTCCAACCAGATCGTATGCAAACCCGTGCTTTGGGCACCGCGAATATCATTTGTCGGATGATCGCCTACATACCAGACGTTGCCTGGGTCTGTTATCCCAAGCTCATTTAACGCCAACTCGAATATGCGAGGATTAGGCTTCTCGACGTGGACTCCTCCCGAGACGATAATGGAATCAAAATAATCCTTCAGCATCACACGGTTGATCTTTGCTTGTTGCGTGCGAAGTGAGCCATTGGTGATGATGCCAAGCTTCAAGCCCCGCGACCGCAGCTCGGACAGCACTTCCTTGGCCCCATCCATCAGTACCGTAAACTTATGAAATTCACCATACCAAAAGCCCAGCATTTCCTGCACCGTCGTATCTGGATTTTTCAGTTCCAAATCTGCATGCAGCTCCGTATACAGCTCCCTTTTGTCCCGGTATCCATCCTGATCCGCCAAGCGTATGTGTTCGACTATTGCTGCCCGGCTCGCCGGGTCTTCCGCCACAATGAATCGTTCCACAAAACGCTCCGTATATACCGCAAACGCCTGTTTGCGATGAATCAGCGTATTATCCAGATCAAAAATAATCGCTTCTATGGACATCACGAGCTCCCTTCTTCCGGTTCGTTATACCGATGAATTCGAAACAAATTGAACAACTCCGATTACCAAAAGCAAGAAAAAAATGGACAAGAAAATGATAAGCATCGTTTTCAGTATTCTTCCGGAAGTCGACCCTCGTTCCAGCTTCGCCTCAATCTGGGTCAATCTATCTTTGATTTCTTCCAAATCCTGTTCCACCTTCACGCCATTTCTCCCCTTCCTTCGTTTTGACTTACTGCTTTCGACCTCAGCAATCTCCTGCGTGGATAGACTCGAGGTCATGCTAGCTCACCTCCATTTACTGGCAGGGCTGTCTGTATCATCGTGTTCCATCTAAAACTACCAACATGACTCAATTCTTTTCAAAAATATGTACTTCGTACTAGTGTAATCCAATAGGAAAAGAAATCCAAGACCCATCCGCATGAGTTGCCGAATAAGCTTGGATGACATAAGTCCCTCTTGGGTCAGAAAATATGACTTCTATACATGCTGTCCATTCACCTGAATATCTACGGCTACCTGCTGCCCCAGCCATTCCCGCATGCGATTCCACGAAAAACACTGCTCCATGTGAAATACACCATGAGGAAGCTCAGAGCGGTATAGCGCTAGCGCTGCAAAGACGGCTGCCTTCGCGGTTAAATCGGATTGATGATGTCCCCTTAGTTGGCATTCGACTTTCGTTTCCTTACCATGAAGAGTTCCTCGTGCGTCCACCTTGACCGCCACCGCGTTCCCTCCCAGATGCAGCTTGCTAAAGCTGCGAACTACTGCATTACGCA
Organism: Paenibacillus sp. LT-B23; assembly: GCF_059417685.1. Classification (NCBI taxonomy): domain Bacteria; kingdom Bacillati; phylum Bacillota; class Bacilli; order Caryophanales; family Paenibacillaceae; genus Paenibacillus; species Paenibacillus sp. LT-B23. The sequence continues at coordinate 214,993 of NZ_JBSQBM010000010.1, forward strand.
CGGACGACCGTCGAAGCAGACCCGATATTCCTGTGGTCCGAAGCCCTGCCAGAAGGCGGGTAGTCAACCGCGAATCGAAACACAGACGGGTGCTGACCGTGGGAATGCCGAGCGTATGTGGAAGTGTCTGCTGATCGGAAAAAGGAAAACGATATGCGCGATGGCGTCCCACACCTGCGCCGAAATCTGCCACTCGCCCGTCGCTAAAGCTTTTTCGAATCACCGGGCGCCCCCGTTCCATAACCTCCAAATCCGTATGAATCTGATCCACTGTCCATTCAATGGCAGCCTGACCGTGTTTGTCTCCCAAGCCCAGCATCAGAGATATGTTCAACTCATCTGTCTGATCCATAAGCTGCGTCGCTTGCAGCGCCAACAGATTCGTCAGTCCGGGGGCCAGCCCCACACTTAGCAGGGCAGTAGCCTGATAAGCTCGTGCTTCCTGATGATACCGCTCGACCTGACTCAAGAAGGCTGCATTCGCGGTAATATCCATATAATGCACCCCATGCTGAAGGCAGGCACGTACCAAGTCTGTATTTTCCTGATCCAGACACATGATAACGATCTTGGCCTGCTTTAAAATCGACGGGGCTATCGGCTCATGAATATTAAGCTGTAGAGGCAGCACCTTACCACCCGATTGCTTGCTGAATTCAGTGGCACGTTCCATACTACGTCCTGCGGCAAACACCTTGCCGGGAAACATTTCACTTAGTTCTGTGCATAAAATTTTTCCGACATGACCGTATCCGCCAATGATGATGATATTATCCTTTGTCATGAGTAAATTCTCCCCCTTTAACTGCAAACCACGCATTCACTAAAAAAGCCCCAAAATACCGGGTGATATGGGTAAAGCCTGCATCCACCAGCATTCCCTGTATTGCCGTATTGGACACCGGGTCAGACTCACGGCCAATGGAAGCAGCGAATCGCTCCCAATCCTCCAGAGGAATGCCCTGATCCAGCATATGGCTTTTCCACGCCTGCATTTGAATGGCAAAAGCAGGCTCCTGTGGATTTCCATTGATGGAGGCCAGGTAAAAAGGAGCGCCCGGTTTGAGACGAGCGGATATCTGCTGTAGCAGTGCCCGTTTGCTCTCCATGCTGTGAAGAAAATGAAGCACCAGCAGGCAGGTGGCCGCATCATAAATCGGCTCCGCGTGTACTTCCTCGGTCTGTTTTCCAGACTGCTCAATGGGCTGTTCTTGGAGTAGTTCTCCGTTAAGCTCTCCCAACGTACCTGTGACAAAAGATATTTTTGACCTTATACCCGCTTGCGCCACACGCTGACGTGCCAAATCCAGCATGCGTTCGGATGGATCAACTGCCGTAAAAGACCATGCCGAATGTTGTCCTCCGAGCGTGATCAGCTCCTGACCACCGCCAGCCCCGATGATTAGTACATTCGGATCTGCGACCTGCGTGCGGGCCTGAGCCTCAAGCTGTGCGGTTATCAAGCGGTCAGTCATCTCATACAAATGAGCATATCCTGGTATTTTTAAAGCAATCTTGTCCGGGTACTTGCGTACATTCGGATCGTTCCAGCTCATAGACTGGTTAGGAATCGTATGTTCAGCGCTTGTATGATGACTGTTGCCTGTGTGATGAGCGTCCAAAGGATCGTTTGGCTTACTGCTGCTATATTCCATATATCGTTCCCTCCAAAATTCGAATAGCTGGAAAAAGATGCGACTGGCCTTACATTTTGCCTTGATCTTCCCCTAGCATTCGTATATTGTTGATTTAATTAAGAATTATTCTCAATTATAACAACCACACGTATATCCACCATCCCACAGATGTGGGATTTACTTCGATACACTTTGGCGAAACTCCAGCTTTTTACGATAGGAGCAATCTATGAACGCACAATACACACCATTGGCACAGCTAAAGGATGCTCGACAGCAAATCATTCGACTGGGAGAAAAAGCTCCTTCATCCCAAGCGTACAAACATACGCTCATCGACCGTTTGCGTACTCAGGTTTCATTCGATGCGGCATGCTGTACCTCGGTAGATCCGCATACGCTGCTTTCCACAGGTGCATTTACCGAATCTGGCGTGGGTGATATTCATTACAAGCTATTAGAATACGAATATCTGCGCAATGATGTAATGAAATACGAACAGTTAGTACGGGAGGGGAAGTCCATAGCGTCTCTCAACGGAGCCACGGAAGGTGAACCGGGTCGGAGCGCACGCTACAGGGATGTTTTGCAGCCTGCCGGATTCGGGGATGAGCTACGTGTTCCTTTAATGTACAAAGGAAGCTGCTGGGGATTCCTTACGTTATTTCGCCATCATACAAAGCCGGTATTTAGTGAAGAGGACCAGCAGCTTCTTGAAGCCTTAGCGCCATCCATAGCCTACCATTTGCGTCAGGCCAGTGTGCGCTTATCTCCAGCCCCCGGTATAATTATGGAAAATGATATGGAGCCAGGGGTTCTGGTGCTTTCCGGCAAGCTGGAGCCGATTTCCTCCAATCCAACGGCAGACCAGTGGCTAAATTTGCTTCGGCAGCAGGAAGGTATCGACGAAAATAGCATTCCCGCGCCCATTCGGGCGGTATGCTTTCGGGCACTATCCACAGCCCTTCCGGGAGCTTTCACTACTTCCTCTTCACCAGCCAAACTATGTATTCCCGCCGCAGACGCGGGAACCCCGTGGGTAACACTCAGAGCCACCCTCCTTCAAGGCGGGCAGGGAAGTAATGGTGAGCATCAACTTGCTGTATGGTTTGAACCTGCTAAAGCCTCTGAAATGCTTCCGCTTATGGCCGAGATGTATGCATGGTCCGAGCGGGAAAGACAAATTGTCCGGCTCATTGTTCAAGGCTTATCGACCCGAGAGCTGGCAAGCGCACTTCATATTTCAGCCTACACGGTGCAAGATCATCTGAAAGCGATTTTCTTGAAAACCGATGTAAGCAGCCGCCGTGAGCTGGTATGGAAGGTATATTCCAGATTCAACTAATTTCAATTCTCCTATCCACAATAAATGCATGCCAAAAAGACAGATGACCCGATTAAGGATCATCTGTCTTTGCATGTCTGCTCTCTTTGTTCGCAAGAGCCTTATTGGTTCGAGGAGGATTTCGTATCATCGTAGGACACAGGTGAAGGCTTCGCAATCCATTCGTCAGCCTCCGGCTCGATATCCACGCCGTTTTCCAGCTTATTTTTCTCCATCAAGGAATCTCCGTCCTCGTTCTTCTTGTTGCGGATTTTCGCTTCGTCTTGAGTGTGGTCGCTCATATTGATTCCTCCTTTTTAACTTCATCTGATTGATGTGTACCTTACTCAACATTCCCCATTGCCGCCCTGTGCAAACCTCTACACGACCAGATGCCCTTTTTTCTCCGCCGGACCAATAGTTGCTTCAATCCCGGCATTAAACTCCAGAAAATCGCTTTCCACTCCATCGCTGAAAATCACTCCATGTTCCGGCATCTGCGAAGCAATTCGCAGCGGCTTTTCGGCCTCCACCTGACCAAACACCAGATCCGCAGCAGTCGTCCGACTGGGAAAAGGCTCTCTCACCGTAAAATATAACGATGGCGAACTCCACGTTGCGCGGTTGTCATCGCTACAGTCATCGTCACTGCTATAGTAGCGCCCGTTGCTCCCCCGGCTTCGTCTTCGTCCATCTGCCGCTGCTCCTGGATGGAAGGCTGCGCCTGACACCAGATGATCTGGAGTCAGCGAAATTGGGCGCTGCGTAGCGCTGCCGACAATTCCGGCTGCCCCGGCAAGCACGCTGGTCAGCCAGCCCGTCGCGCCCAGCCCCGTCGACACGATGATGCCGCTGGATGACTGCTGCTCTACCTGATCTTCCAGCCTCAGCTCATATCTTGCAGAAACATGAGTTTTGCGTCCAATGAACAAATCGTTCACCGCATACAATGACTGACCATCATTGAGCTGGGCTTTAGCCAGCGTAACCTCCTTGATCGGACGTTTGTGTACGAACACATCTGGCACAACCCAACGCAAATCCGATACCGTAAATGGCAGCAGTACCCCGTCCCAACGCAATGGATCTGGATTCACACCGATCAACGGCTGCTCGGTCAAGTATTTTAACGTGTTAGCCACCAGCCCATCCTGACCCAGCACCACCACTGTATCCTGCTCACCAAAAATAAAGTTGGGCACATGCTCCCGCTCCACAATCTGAACCCGCCCCAAGGCTGTCAGCTCCGAAGTTGCCGTTGCTACCGCTCTGCGGTAATTTTCATCCTCCAGCACATAATCACTAAAATCCGCGCCTAGCCGTTCAATAAAAAACCGGGCCTGCTGCACGGTGTTATACCGGACAATCAGTTCCTCCAGACGTGTTTTACGCTTCACCAAAATGATCTTGTGCTCTGTCATCCGACTGCTCATCGCACTCTTCCTCCCGATCCTCTCGTTCCTTCCGATCCGCCTGTTCCCGTACCCGACATCAGACCTTGCAACAAATCTGGTGTAATGTTTAACTGACCGATTTTCCCTGCATTTTCTGCAAGCTCCTGGAATGCAATGGCAATCAGCTTATCCGGACTCATATCCATGTTTGCCATAGCCTGAAGCACGTTCGGCTCGACATCCTGCAACGATTTCATGACTGCTGTCAGCTCATAGGCTTTGGCATCGGCTTCCGCCTTTTTATTCGTTACCGTCAGCTCAATCAGCTCACGTTTTTTCTCCTCCAAAGCCGTGTCAAAACGCAGTTGCTCCTCCTTCATCTCGCTTTGCTTCTGCTTTACTGAACGTTCGGCATCGAGCTGGGTTTCGCGGATTTGCTTCTTTTTCGTCTCTACTGCAATTTCGGTATTCAGCTCATTCTCCTTCACACGCCGCTCTTGCTCAATGGAAGCATTCCGACGCTCATACAGGGCGTGATCCGCATTGCGAAGAATTTCCTCCCTCGCCTGTGCCTCCAATGCTCTCATCGTTTCTTTATTCGGCAAAATCGCCAAAATCGACAGGCCCATAACCTCAATGCCGAGCTTTTCGATTTCCGCATGCTGAGCGATATCCTTCGTCATGCTTTGGGCCAAACGTTCACTGGATTGAACAGCCTCTTTGAGCGGGATACGCTCCAGATATTTTTGGTGAGCACCTTGCCAAGGTTAATCACCCGTTGGGCCAGCTTACCAGGGTCATCCGAAATGTAGCGTTTGGTCTTCAAATCATACGTATAATTCAAAATCTGCGTCGTTCTCCGGTAATCCACAATCCGATAGGTCAGTTGCCCCTGCACAGTCACCGCCTGAAAATCATGGGTCATTTCCTCAAATATGAACGGCACATCAATAGAAGATACAGGAGCGACGACGACCGAGGTTGTTGGAGCGTAATAATAAAAAGATAATCCCACCCCTTCCCGAACTACCTTCCCATTCCTCACCTTCATCACATACTCACTGGGCTGAAATTTCACAAAATTAAATCCGAACATGGCAGATTCCTCGCCTTCCTTATAGTTTTTATTATTTTGTTATTATCAATTAGTTATTAACAATAAAATAGCATACATTTTCAATAATATCAATATGACATTTATATATAAAAAAAAGCTGCTTCCCCTCCGATACACTCGGTTAGAGGAAACAGCCTTATTGAAATCCTTATTTATCATCCACATTCCACTCTCTGTAAAACTGCTCCAAATACATCTCCATCCATTGATGCCGGACAGCCGCCAACTCCTTGGCATACGTGGTATTCATTAAACCCTTGAGCTTTAACAGCTTTTCGTAAAAATGATATATTGCACTTTTCCCCGTAGCACGATAAGCATGCTGTGAAAAATCCTTTTCCGGGTGATGCATCATACTGCCTTTTGAGCCTGCATACATAAAAGTCCTCGCAATGCCAATCGCTCCAAGTGCATCCAACCGATCTGCATCCTGCACAACCTGACCTTCCAGCGTATTCATAGGCGGATTTTGCCCACCGTTGTAGGACATTGTAGCGATAATGGTCATCACATGCGTAATCACGCCCGAATCGCTTACATGCAGACGCAGCCAGTGCTCCACTTTATCCAGCCCCGCTTGTTTGGAGTCGTTTAATTTTTCATCCGCTACATCATGCAGTAGCGCTGCCAGTTCACAAATAAACGTATCTGCACCTTCTTTGGCAGCAATTTCGAGGGAAAGCTTTCTCACCCGGTCAATGTGCCACCAATCGTGACCACTGTGGTCATGCTCCAACTGCTGCTGTACAAAGGGTTCTGCCTTTTGAATAATATCTGCTAAACTAGCTTCCTGTTGCTCTGTTCGATTCTCCATAAGTCACCTTCCGCTCCCGCCCTTGTATTCCATGGCAGGCTATTTTAATTTCTAATCCTTGTTCTTTTGCTTATTCATTTGCTTACTACGGATCATCGAAAGCGCCTTGCGGGCTGCCAGCTTCCCATTCAGCATTCCGTGCTCCACCACTTCTTTTAGTGTCCAAAATGGACAGGCTATCTCTATTTTATTCTATATGGTGTATGGCATCCAACCTTTGTGATGGAGTTAGTGACCGTACAAAAAAGAACTTCCAATTCCACATCAACAGTGGTCTCGGAAGTTCTTTTGCGTTTTGCCTATCCTATCTCTATTCTATTAAACTTAATTTCGTATCTTACTCCACGACACCAAGCTCGCGGTTTTTCTCCTTGAAACGGCTGTTGTGGGAAGATACATAGGCCACTTTATCTGCTGCGGGATCAATGTACAGCTTGGCGCTGTTCAGTGCAAGAGCAGCATCCGTGAATGTACCTGCAATCAGATACAGCTTGCTTCCGTACTCCACAAAATCGCCTGCGGCAAAAATCCCCGGCAGATTCGTTTCCAGCTTCTCACTCACTCTAGCGTGCCACTCACCCATATCCAGTCCCCAATCCCGAAGCGGGCCGAAGTCGGATTTCAGACCATGATTCACAATGATTGCATCGACGTTCAATATCTGTGTTTCACCCGTCTCTACATGGCTGATCGTCACCTGTTCAATCGTCTCGCCATTGTTACTATGTAGCTGGCTCACCGCGTAAGGTGTCAGGACATGGACAGAAGACGCTTTCATGCGAGCTATATTTTTCTCATGTCCACCAAAATGCTCTCGACGATGGACTACCGTCACACTCGCGGCAATAGGCTCCAGCTCATTCGCCCAATCCACAGCCGAGTCGCCTCCGCCGGAAATTAAGACATGCTTGCCTCGGAACGGCTCCAATTCTTGCACAGTATAATGCAAGTTCGTAACCTCATAGCGGTCAGCGCCTTCAATCTCCAGCTTGGCCATTTTGAGAATGCCATAGCCTACTGCCAAGACTATCGTACGTGTCCAATGCTGTTCCCCTGTCGCAGAAGTCAGCAGGAACGTTCCATCCTCTTGCCGATCCAAACCTGTGATCTGCTGTCCCAGCACAATCGTAGGCTCGAATGTCCGCGCCTGCTGCTCTAGCTGATCGATCAGCTTTTCACATAATATCGGCGTGACACCTCCAACATCCCAAATCATCTTCTCCGGGTAAATGCGCATCCGTCCGCCCAGCTCATGCTTGGCTTCGATCAGCTTGGTCTTCATATCCCTCATTCCGCTGTAAAATGCGGTATACATACCGGCAGGACCACCGCCGATTATCGTTACATCATATAATTCCAAGGACTCTGTCACTCTGCAACTCTCCCTACCTTAACGTGATATGTCTGCTTCTATTATAAGTGATAATAATTATCAATATCAATTAAGAATTAAAAACATATCCGCTTCGGGGGCTTTTGCGACCTTAAAACTACATTTTTATACGGTTTATATGGATGTTACTTTCTCTCATTCTCCTGAGGTATTCAGGGATTGCTGCACTATAGCACGCAACGCTTTCTCATTAAGTCCTGTCTGTACAAAATGAAAACGGTGATCTGCTAACCGCTGTACGCGGTCTATGATCTGACCCAGATGATAGGCCGTATGTTCCACCACATGGTAAACATTATACATATCTGTCGCGCCTGTGTTGTCCAACGCTACACAGAAGGATGAAAAAGCCTCTTCCACCTCAACCATAAGCTGCTCCTTGTCTTGTACCGAAGGTGTGAAGCTATCCTCCATCCCTTGCTTATATGTGATCGTCGGATCTATGAGTTTGGCTGCGTTTCTACACACATGCACCATGATATGGTTGATAATACCACCCATACTGTTCGTTTCTGCCTTACCAACGTGCCATAGCGCCTGTTCGTCCAAAACCTCGACGCATGCCCACAGCTTTACCAAGTATTGATCGTACATTCTGTGCTTGGAGATGATTTTAAACTCACGCATGGAAGAATCCATATTTCAACAGCCTCCTTTCAGGTGAATTTTTCAAAAAAATGACTTCCATCTATAATCCAATACCGCTCAGACGGAGGTACCTCGTTCAAAAAGTTTTGATATTCCCCTTTCCATCCCGCTGGAACATAATGCTCAAACGATGCTGGCTCTGGAAACAGCGAATAGAGAACTTTCTGGTCAAAATCAACATACAGCGCAGGGCAGAACTCTAACACTTCATCCTTATGCTCAATGGCATCAGCCAGCATACTGAGCAGTGAGGTTAGTTCATCAGCAGTTACTCTATATTCACAGATATGCCCAAAAAATGCTCCTGCCGTTGTTTCATCCAAAATGGGAATACCAAACCGTTCCTCCATTTCAGTATTCAAAAACCAATACTCTCTTTCAGTCACATACCAATTCCATTGTCCTTCACAGATTACTGCGGGCTTAAACGGCTATAAGCTGCTGAATGCAGCGGAAATTTTGCGATACTCCAATGCGGGCTGGCAACAGCGCGATATGGATCGGTTTTCGGTACTTATGAAAAATGTATTTTACCCGAACATTAGCGATTTTGGTTACCTGAAAGGATTTGTGAAGGATGGAGAATTCAGACCCATGTATGAGCAAGCGTATTTGCGAAAATCCACTTACAGTTCTATCCAAAACCGATTCATACGATTTCCATCTTCATCAACGTAATCCTGATCCGGTGTTCCTCCGTTGCCAAGGATTGTTTTTTTGGAGGCGATATTATCGGAGTCGCATACGACCAAAGCTCTGGAAACCCCCAGCTCTTTTGCTTTTTCCAGTGCCAACGCAAGCATAGTAACCGCGTAGCTATTCCCCCGTGCGGAAGGACGGATACCGTAGCCGATATGCCCTCCGGCATTCAACAGCTTTTCATTAAGATTATGCCTGATGTTTACCGCTCCGACGACCAGCTCAGTGGCAGTCACCAGCCAGTATGTTGAGGTTTTGACCCACCCCTCGGGCAGGTCAACTCCATTTTCCTGATTGCTCAAAAACGTCAGCATACCTTCAAAATCATACGGTTCTGTAGAAATCACCCACGGTACCATAAGCTCCTGACTCTTTTTCCAATCCTCATAAAAAGAAAGATAAGCTTCCTTCCATACTCTATCCGGCTTTACCAATCTGACTGTTTGCACGTCAATCACTTCCTCATATTAAAATCTCAATTCTTCTGCCTAGTGTTCATAACCCTCAATATCTGTGAATTTACGTACCCAATCTGTAAAAGATAGCTTATCATCCCAAGTGACCTGCTTCATCGCTTTGGCACAGCCCCAATTTAAAATCTGCTGATGCAGCATATGCACCCGGAAGCGCCCTACAAATCCTTTTTTGACTTCCATCCCTTTCAAGTAAGCTGTAAGAAAACGTCTGGCCAGCTCTTCCTCTCCATTCTCCAGATACATTATGGTTATTTTCGGAAGGTCTGCAACCCCGTCCCCAAAATAGGCTGTTGTAAAATCAAAAAGCCCGCTGACTTTCCAGTCGTTATCCCCGTTTTGCACAAGGAAATTTTGTGGTTTAAAATCCCCCATCACGAATGTACTGGTATCCAGATCATCGAATGCTTTGTGTGCGTCTTCCAAAATACACTCTACCCATGCCATATCCTGTGCAGAAATGTCCGAGTACTTTCGGGCATCCTCTAGCCAGTATCGAATCCGCCCATACAACCACGCCCGATAAGAAACTTCAAAAGGACGAATAGCCAGACTGATTGTATCCAGCTCTCCACTGTTCTCAACCTTCCAGCTGTGAAGCACCAACAGTACAGAAGCAAGCATCTCAGCTATCTGTTGTTTAGCCAGCGGAGTCCATTTCGCCTGCAACTCGGGTGTATGTATGTGCTGACCGTCTAAACGGGGCATAACAGCATAGCTCCAGCCAAAAATATCCTCGGTTTCATCCACAAGATACGGAGTTGGCACAGGAATTGGAGTCCGTGTGTGCAGCTGCTCCACCATAAACTTTTCTTCCACCCATTGCCCTGGAAAAAGCGGATTCCCCTTCAGCACAAACTTTCCAGCCGTTGAGGAAACATAAAGGGTTTGTCCCATGACACCTTCTGCCGTTTTTCCCGAAGATATCAGGCGACCCAAATCAAAACGATCCAGCATCCGTTGCAATTGATCAGCCGTGACCTCCCCCAACCGCTTAGATGAAAAATAAATGGTCGTCGTCATCTCACCCCTCCTCCATTCCACTGCACTTGCTTACAAAATTATTTGCTATACGCTACTACACACCATAATTTTTGACCGTTGCTTCCAGGGTTTCGTCGGTATCCGCCAGCCAAACCAAACTTACCTCGAACGTTCCCGGCTCGAAAAACAACGGAAATCTCCGCTTAAACCAATCCTGCATCGGCAAGTCTAGCGCTTCCTTCATATCTACCCATAGCAGTTCTCCCTCAGGAGGATTTTCCAGTAATTCTCCTTCAGATGCCGTAGCTAAATAGTTAAAGACCATATATCTTAATCCTTGGCTCGGGTCGCAATATTCGTCAATTCCTTTAAATACAATCTCCGTAACCGTTAGTCCGGTTTCTTCCTTTACTTCACGAATGGCTCCACCTACAATGCTCTCTGGAAACTCTACTTTCCCCCCTGGCGCAATGTAGCCCGGAAAGCCTTTTTTATCCGGTCTGTTGATGAGCAATACCTTGGTTCCTTCCTGAATCATGCACATCGTATATATTTTGTGTGTCACTTCTGTGGTCAATCCGATCATACCTTTCTTTATCACTATTCTTTAGTAGTATAACTTCTATCTTTCCAGCCAGTACCGCGTGGTTAAATATGGTATTCTCCAACTTTAACGCGTTATTTTATATCGCGCAATAACTCAAACCATAGACTGGATCAAAGAATTCATGCCTTAAAATGTATTGGACGTTCAAAATAAATTGAAATTCAGCCTACCTATACGGCGGGACTTACTGGACATGGGCTACGAAGCTTTCTCAGCCACAAGCAACCTAATCAAACCAGCGACTTTATTGTCACCGTTTCGAACATCGGCGCCTTGGTTGTTGCTCCCATGCTTGGCATGATCACCGATGCAACAGGCAGTGCGACAGCAGCCATCATCGTTATCGAAGTTGTGACTTTGGCCAGTGTAATAGCTCCTTATTTCTCCAAAATCTAAAAACCGAACCAGAATTTTTGTGTGGGTGCATCATCGAAAAAAAAGACCGTTTTTCCGTAAAAGCGCTGGTATTACTTCCCGGCGACTTCGGAAAAGAACGGTCTCATAAAAGCTCTACTGTAATGCCAATACCTACATATCTAATTCATCTTACCTAGTGGTGCCATTGCACAGCTCCAGAGCAAAGAGTCTTGTAGCAACAGCGCTCGTTATAGCCCCATTCAGGTTCTTAGACATGACCACCGGGATAGCGGAAACCTGCGGCAAAGCCTTTCGGCGAGATGTGTTCGATTTCCGCAATCTCGGCTTCCGACAGGGAAACCTGTAGAGCGCCGAGATTTTCTTGCACTCTTTCCAGTCTCTTCGTTCCCGGAATCGGAACGATATGATCCCCCTGTGCCAGTAGCCATGCCAGTCCCAACTGAGCGGCAGTGCAGTCTTTTTGCGCTGCGAACTTTTCGATCAGAGTGACGACCTCCAGGTTTTTGGCAAAATTCTCGCCCTGGAATCGCGGAAAGTGACGGCGATAATCATCCTCTGGCAGATCGTCGAACTTCTTGATTTGGCCCGTGAGGAAGCCTCGACCTAGTGGACTATACGGCACAAAGCCGATTCCCAGTTCCTTCAGAAGCGGCAGAACTTCGTCTTCCACTTCTCTGCTCCACAAAGAGTATTCGGTTTCCACCACGGTAATCGGATGCACCGCATGGGCGCGACGGATCTGCTCGGTGGTGGCTTCCGACAGGCCGATATAACGGATTTTTCCTTCCTTGACCAGATCGGCCATCGTTCCAACGGTCTCTTCGATTGGGGTATTGGGATCGATCCGATGCTGATAATACAAGTCAATATAATCAATCCCGAGATGAAATAGGCTGGCATCTACGGACTTTTTAATATAAGCCGGATCTCCCTTGGGACCCTGAGTGTGCGTTATCCCGAATTTAGTCGCAATCACAACCTCATCCCGTCGATTCTTGAGTGCCCGTCCAACCAGCTTCTCATTACCTCCAAACTGTTGCTGTGCGTACTCCTCACCGTAAATATCTGCTGTATCGAACAATGTCACACCCAGATCCAGCGCTCCCTGAAGCGTACGTACCGACTCCTCGTTGTTCGGCATCATCATCGTGCCCAGACCCAGAGCCGACACCTCCAGCCCTTCGCGTCCCAGTTTTCTTTTCTGCATATTATGGCTCCCTCTTTTCTTTGGGGTAATGGATGAATTGAACAATACTCATTCTAATCCACCTGTAAGGAGGCAACCACAGTATATTTATGCTAGTAACAAGATTACCAGGCACAAGGTCAGCATCAGGTTATTTTTGTTTATTGGAATGAAGCTTTCCCTTCCAAAATCGGCGTGTAGATACACATATGCATATCAGGATGGTCTGCAATACTCGCCAGAGAATTAATATCATATGAAACTACATCCACAGCACCGGGGATTCGAAAAGAAACGCGGTTCACTTTTTTGAGCTGGATATTGTGCAGCTTCCACATCGTGTCAAACTCCGTACTCTCCACACGCAACTGCTCCACCGTTTCCTCAAACCAAGGATCTCCCAGATACTTGTCATAGTAGGTTCTATAGACAGCGACCGAATACGACGAAAACTCTTCCCAGTTAATCATACGACGACGTAACCCCGGATCAACGAACAACAATCGGATCATGATGCGTTCAGAAACTGGCATGGAAGAAAAATCGGTAATGACCTCATTCGCTGCGCTATTCCAAGCGAGCACCTCCGCCCTGTCATTGCTGATGAAGGAAGGATAGGACAATTGCTCGATAATATTCTGCCATTGCGGGTTCAGCGTTGTTTGGATGGACGAAGTAGCAACCGTCTCATTGGGATTCCACAATTGAATCAGATGTGCGCTCTCATCATCGGTTAACTGTAGTGCTTTTCCTATACTCTTGATAATCTCCTTGGAAGCTGTTACTTCTCTCCCTTGTTCCAGCCATGTATAATAAGTTGCACTGACACCAGCCAGCATAGCGACTTCTTCCCGTCGGAGTCCCGGCGTTCTTCTCTGCCCCTGTGAACGTCTAATTCCTGCCTGTTCCGGCTGAAGTCGATTTCTGCGTGATTTCAGAAAAGCACCCATCGTTTTCGATTTACTATTTTCACTAGACATGTGCCACCTCTTCTCGGATCAATCACTATGTATACCATTTTACCTCAGCCGAATCTGTACATAAACATAACTAAAAGCGCGCCCAATAGCCGAACACTTTTTCCTCGCTGTCACTACGAATGATTATTTTATGATGTTTATCCATTTTCTTTATTTGTACCCGCATATATAGAGTCCTCGCTAGATGTTTTTCTTATAATAATAGTGCTTAAAGCCTCGGGGGGCATCATCAATGACGCCGATCACTTCGTACCCCTGCTTTTCATAAAAATCGGGGGCTTGAAAAGTAAACGTGTTGAGTTGTATAAAGGTACACCCATTATCTTTGGCGATTTGCTCAATCTCACCAAGCAACTGTGAACCATAACCCTTTCCTCGGTAGCTTTGATCTACCCACAAAATATCTACCTCCACCCAGTTCCAGCACAGCACACTTAACAGACCTCCGATCACCTGACCATCGTCGTTTTTGAGGGTAAGATTAATCTCCTCATACCGGGTTCGGATATCCTCAGGTATGTGCTTCGCATTAAATTCAATCAATTTATTCCTGACAAATCGTGCTTCATCCTTACTGCTTCGACTCACTTGATTTTCCAATGTCATGGCATAGTTCCTCCAAATTAAAAATTTATCATCGCTTGAAATAGATACTCACGTTAAAGCTTCACCCTTGTTACAACCCTGCATTATTTCTATCATATATTAGTGGTATATTCTTTTTATTCATGGTCAACATTTCTCATATAAGGAGTTGATATTAATGGCAGTAAACAAAAGGAACTCTCCCAACTTATACAGCAACTTCCCGATAAAGATGTCCCTCTCGTTACAGACTTAATCAAACGTCTGATTAATCCCCCTTTAGACTCTCACATCCCATATGACGATGAGCCGCTTACAGACAGCGATATCCAAGCTATGAAGAATGCAAAAAAAGAATTTGACAATGGAACAAGTTTCAAGTTAAAGGATTTTGAAAATGAATTACGAAATTGAATTAGGCTCTGATGCACAAAAATACTTATCTAAAGTGGAAAAACCTCTTCGTATACGCATTCTTGATCAACTCCATATCTTATCTGAAAATCCACGACATCCTGAGTTAAACATAAAAAAATCGCAAGGTTATATTAACTTATACCGTCTCCGTGTGGTTCATACCGCATTTTATATTCCATTGAAGATCATATCCTTAAGATCTATATCATCAAAATAGGACCTCGTGGAGATGTTTCTCAAGGGTTATATTTAGATACAGTAACAAGATAGAAACTGGTTATCTTTTGTAAAATTAAATGCAAAAAGGTAGTTGCGGATTTGTTAGACCAGCAACTACCTTTTTATAGATTCAACTAGGGCGTGTATTCAAACCTAAGCAAGCCAGATCATAATCGAGGCCAACGTCAAAAAAGCCTTGAAGGTGCATGTCAATTTATCAAAGCGAGTCGCTAGGCGACGGTAGTGTTTGGTTTTGTTGAAAAAGCACT